>JBKPDM010000033.1:0-2564 GCA_046727895.1 Pseudomonadota bacterium
GCCCGCAACAGCGCGCACCGCGAAATCGAGCGTCTGCGCCTGGCCGACGAGCCAGGTCGCCCTTCGATGACGACCTGATACCAAGCGCAGAGAGTTCCAACTTTCGCGCTTGGTCTGCGCGCCTGGGTTGGCGGCGCGGCAGGCGCGCCCCGCGGAGGTGAAGACTTCGCGGGCCCGTTATGAGGCGGTTCGCATTGCGTCGCAGCACGTGCTAGCTTTCGCCAGGCGGCAAACGGAGAGGCAGGATGGCGCGAGCCGCGGACAAGCTCTGGACGCTCGAGGAGTTCCTCGCGTTCGACGACGGCACCCAGACCAGCTATCAGCTGTTCGATGGCCAGATCGTCGCCATGAACCCGCCGCTCAGGGGGCACGCGGTTTTGACCGCTCGATTGGTTCGGATGATCGGCGTCCAGTTGCAGCCGCCCTGCGAGGTTGCTGCCGAGGCGGGCATCATCCCCGTCAACCGCCGGCACAGCTGGTACAAGGCGGACCTGATCGTCACCTGCACGCCCGGCAATTTCAAGGATCAGTTCATCGCCGAGCCGGTGCTCGTGATCGAGGTGCTCTCACCCTCGACCAGCGCCACCGACTTCCAACGTAAACTGCCGGACTATCAGCAGATTTCATCGATGCGCGACGTCCTGCTGATGTCGGGCATGGAGCGACAGATCCGGCATTGGGCGCGCGCCTCGAATGGCTGGACCGAGCACCGGCATCGGCGCGCGGCAACCGTCAGATTGAGCGGCCTGCCGGTCACCATAGCGATGAGCGAGCTCTACGACGGTGTGCTGCCCGGGTGAGGAGGCGTCCGTGACCACGGCCGAAGCCGAGATCAACCAGGCGCACCGCGAGAAAATGGCCAAAATCAAGGCCGTGAAGGACCGGATTTATGCGTCGAAGACGATCGAGAAGGGCCTCCTGATCGTCCACACCGGCACCGGCAAGGGCAAGAGCACGGCGGCCTGGGGCCTGGCGATGCGCTGCCTGGGGCATGGCCTCAAGATCGGCGTGGTGCAGTTCGTCAAGGGCCGGCGCGACACCGGCGAGCGGGAATTTCTCCAACGTTTTCCGGACCTCGTGACCATCAAGGTGATGGGCGAGGGCTTCACCTGGGAGACCCAGGACCGGGCGCGCGACATCGCCGCCGCCCGCGGCGCCTGGGACGAGGCGAGACGCATGCTCGCCGACCCGGCGCTCCATCTGGTGATCCTGGACGAGCTCAACATCGTGCTGCGCAAGGATTACCTGCCCCTTGCCGAGGTGATTGAGGGCCTCCAGGCGAAGCGGCCCGAGCTGCACGTCGTGGTCACCGGCCGCAACGCCAAAAAGGAGCTGATCGAGGCGGCCGACCTGGTGACCGAGATGACCCTGGTCAAGCACCCCTTCCGCGCCGGCGTCAAGGCGCAGCTCGGCATCGAATACTGAGCGCCCGGCCCGCATCCTTCGTCGGCATTTCAAGATGCTTGAGGATCTCGGCGGTATGGCCGCCGATTCCGAGAGATGATGCCGCCTCAATATTCGTCACTTTACACTTTCCCGCCATGTATTGATCGGAGCTCCATCGTCCTCCATCGGCTCCGACCAGCCGTTTGCCTCGCTTTTTCCTCCTCCCGAACCGTCCGATTGATGCCCGATGGAGGCATCTGGATGCTACACTTTTGCGCCATTCTGTGCGCTTCAACCCATGATGCAACCCGATTGGCGATGCCTTGGCTCTGTGGTATGGAATCGAGTGACTCGTGGGGGAGGCCGATTTGAGCGAACTGCATGCCATTTCCGAGCCACGATCGGCAGCGGTGGCGGACCTGATCTTCGTGCACGGCCTGGGCGGCGATCCGTTCGCGACTTGGTGGCACGATGCCGACCAACCGAGAAACTCATGGCCGTTCTGGCTAGCCGAGGATTTTCCTCAGGTGGCGGTTCATTGCCTCGCCTACGATGCGAGCCCCTCCAAATGGCTCGGCTCGAGCATGCCGCTGGTCGATCGCGCCACCAACGTTCTGACCCGCTTCGAGGCTCAAGGCGTGGGTGTCCGCCCGCTTTTCTTCGTGTGCCACAGCCTCGGCGGCCTGGTCGTCAAGCAGGCGCTTCGAAGCGCGCTCGATCTCGGCGAGAGCGCCTGGCGGGAGATCGTCAACAACACGCGCGGCATCGTGTTCCTCGCCACGCCCCACACCGGGGCACGCCTCGCCGACTATCTCGGCGCGCTTGGCAAGGTCCTGCGCCTTACCGTCAGCGTGAGCGAACTCGAGGCGAGCGCCCCGGCCCTTCGTGACCTGAACGTCTGGTACAGGCAGAACGCCAAGGATCTCGGCATCGACACGCTGGCGATGTTCGAGACCCGCGACACCCAAGGCGTGCGCGTGGTCGACGAGGCGAGCGCCGATGCCGGCCATGGCGTGCCACGGGCGATCGACGCCGATCACTTTTCGATCTGCAAGCCCCAGGACCGAACCCAACTCGTGTACGGAGCGGTCAAGAATTTCCTTGGCAAGCGCCTTCCGCACGGCCAGACCTCACCAGCTCCCGAGTCCGCCGCCCCCGAGTCTCGCCCTGCTTTACGC
>JBKPDM010000034.1:0-4962 GCA_046727895.1 Pseudomonadota bacterium
GCACGGAGCAGTTCGACAACATCGTCCTGCGCGCCAATCCGGACGGCTCGGTGGTCAGGCTCAAGGACGTCGCGCGGGTCGACCTCGGCGCCAAGTCGTCGGAGCGGTTCAGCCGCTACAACGGCAGTCCCGCCGCGGCGATCGGCATCTACCAGTCGCCGGGCGCCAACGCGGTGCAGGTCGCCGAGCGGGTTCGCGCGACGATGGCGGAGCTCGGCAAGCGCTTCCCGGACGATCTCGCCTACGACGTCTTCTACGACACCACGCTGTTCGTGAAGGCGACCATGGAGGAGGTGGTCAAGACCCTGCTCGAGGCCTTCGTCCTGGTCGCGCTGGTCGTGTTCCTGTTCCTCGGCAAGCTGCGCACGACCCTGATCCCGATCATCGCGGTCCCCGTCTCGCTGATCGGCACCTTCGCCGTGATGCTGCTGATCGGCTATTCGGCGAATACGGTGTCGCTCCTGGCTCTGGTGCTCGCCATCGGCATCGTGGTCGACGATGCGATCGTCGTGATCGAGAACGTCGAGCGGGTCATGGAGGAGGAGCCGCATCTGTCGCCGAAGGAAGCGACCAAGAAAGCGATGGCGGAGATCACCGGGCCGATTATCGCGATCACCCTCGTGCTGCTCTCCGTGTTCGTTCCGGTGGCGTTCATCCCGGGCATCAGCGGCCAGCTGTTCCGACAGTTTGCGGTCGCGGTCTCGGTTTCGATGCTGATCTCGGCGATCAATGCGCTGAGCCTGAGCCCGGCGCTCTGCTCCGTGCTGCTGAAGCCGGGCCACGTCACGCGCGGCCCGATGCGCTACGTCATGAACGCCATCGACTACACGCGCGATGGCTATGTCGCGGTGGTCAGGCGGCTGGTGCGCGTCGCCATCCTCAGTCTCGCCATTCTGGTCGCGGTGGTGCTCGCGAGCGGCGGTCTGTTCAAGCTGACGCCGACCGGCTTCCTGCCGGAAGAGGACCAGGGCGCGATCTTTGCCGTACTCCAGCTGCCCGAAGGGGCGTCGCAAAATCGCACCGCGGAGATAGCGGTGCGGGCCGAGGCGATCATGCAGAAGGAGCCCAGCATCTCCGGCCTGCTCACGGTGGTGGGCTACGATTTCATCAACGCGGTCGCGGCGTCCAACAAGGCCTTTTTCGTGATTCAGCTCAAACCATACGCGGAGCGCGCCGAGCCGAGCCAGAGTGCCGGGGCGCTGATCGCGCGCCTGCGGCGCGAGTTCGCGACCTTGCAGGGCGCCGTCGTCGTGCCCTTGAACCTGCCGCCGATCATCGGCCTCGGTACGACCGGCGGCTTCCAGTACGTGATGGAGGCGTTGCAGGGCCAGCCGCCGGCCCAGATCGCGGCGACCATGCGCGCGCTCGTCATCGAGGCCAACCGGCAGCCGGAGCTGGCCGGCGTGTTCAGCACCTTCTCCGCCGACACCCCGCAGATCTATCTCGACATCGATCGCGACAAGGCGCAGACGCTCGGCGTCGAGATCTCCGACATCTTCAGCGCTTTGCAGGCCACGCTCGGCGGCTACTACGTCAACGATTTCAATCTGTTCGGCCGGACCTGGCAGGTCAACGTGCAGGCCGAGACGCCGTTTCGCAAGAACGTCGAGGACATCTATCAGATCTACGTGCGCAACAAGCAGGGCGAGATGGTGCCGCTGCGCGCCCTGGCCACGGCGCACATGGAGCTGGGGCCGCAGCTCCTGATCCGCTACAACAATTATCGCGCCGCGATCATCAACGGCTCGCCCGCTCCCGGCTTCAGCTCTGGCGCGGCGCTCGCCGCCATGGAGCGGATCTCGCAGCAGATTCTGCCGAACGGCTACGGCTACGAGTGGACCGGCACGGCGCTGCAGGAGAAGCAGGCCGCGGGCAAGACCGCGATCGTGCTCGGGCTCGCCGTGCTGTTCGCCTATCTGTTCCTGGTCGCACTCTACGAGAGCTGGAACATCCCGGTCCCGGTCCTGCTCTCGGTGAGCGTCGGCGTGCTCGGCGCCATCTTCGCGGTCTGGCTCTCGGGTCTCGCCTTCGATGTCTATGGCCAGATAGGTCTCGTGGTGCTGGTCGCGCTCGCGGCCAAGAACGCCATCCTGATCATCGAATTCGCGATCGAGCAGCGGCTGCAAGGCAAGTCGCTCCTCGATTCGGCGATCGAGGGCTCGCGGCTGCGCTTTCGCCCGGTGATGATGACCAGCTTCGCCTTCATTCTTGGCCTGGTGCCGCTGGTCACCGCCGCGGGCGCCGGCGCCACGACCCGGCACGCCGTCGGCAACCCGGTGTTCGGCGGCATGCTGGCGGCGTCGCTCTTCGGGATCTTCGTCATCCCGATGCTCTACGTCGTGTTCCAGTGGCTGCGCGAGCGGGTGGGCGGCCTCGGCCGGGCGAAAGCGCCGCAGGCGCCGCAAGCGCCAGAGGCGGCGGAATGAACCGATGAGCTCGCCGCCTGCCGCTCCCTGAGGTCAACGCAGCACCGGGGGCACGTCACTCAATGAAAATCACCGATCTCAAGACCTACGTCGTGGCCAATCCGCCGCCCCATTACGGCGGGCTCTACTGGGTCTTCCTGAAGCTCGTGACCGACGGCGGCGTCGCGGGCTTCGGCGAGGTCTACTCGGTGCCGTTCCAGCCCGACACGGTCGCCCGGATGATCGAGGACGTGGGCGAGCGCTACGTCATCGGGTCCGATCCGTTCAAGATCGAGCGCCTCTGGCGGCTGATCTACTCGGGCGGCTACACCCAGCGCTCCGATCTCTCGGTCATGGGCGTGCTGAGCGGCATCGAGATGGCGTGCTGGGACATCGTCGGCAAGGAGCTGGGCAAGCCGGTCTACGAGCTGCTGGGCGGGCAGGTGCACGAGCGGCTGCGCTCCTACACCTACATCTATCCCGACACGCCGGGCGATACGCGCGCCTACACCGATGCGGACGTCGCCGCCGGGCGCGCGGCGGTCTACGCCGATCTGGGCTTCAGCGCGCTCAAGTTCGACCCGGTCGGGCCCTACACGGCGTTCGACCCGCGCCAGCTGTCGCTCGAGGCGCTGGACAATGCCGAGCGGATCGCGACCCGCGTGCGCGAGGCGGTCGGCAGCCGCTGCGATCTCCTGATCGGGACTCACGGCCAGATGACCGCCTCGGGCGCGATCCGCCTCGCCCGGCGGCTGGAGAAGCTCGACCCGCTCTGGCTCGAGGAGCCGGTGCCGCCGGAGAACGTGGAGGAGATGGTGCGGGTCGCCCGCGCGACCAGCATTCCGATCGCAACCGGCGAGCGGCTCGCGACCAAGTACGAGTTCGCCCGTCTGCTCGAGCGGCAGGCGGCTTCGATCCTGCAGATGGCGCTCGGGCGCTCCGGCGGCATCCTCGAAGGCAAGAAGATCGCCGGCATGGCCGAGGCCCACTACGCGCAGATCGCGCCCCATCTCTACTGCGGCCCGATCGAGGGCGCGGCCAACATCCAGCTCGACGCCTGCAGCCCGAATTTTCTGATCCAGGAGAGCATCGAGACCTGGGGCGGCTTCCACGCCCTGATCCTGAAAGAGCCGGTCCGCTGGGAGGACGGCTACATCATCCCGCCGACGAAGCCGGGCCTCGGGGTCGAGCTGAACGAGGCGGTCGCCGCTGCCCACCCTTACACCGGCACCAAGCTTCATCTCGATATGCACGACCGGCCGCTTTAGGCCGGGAGGTTCCCATCCGCCGCGCTATTGAATCTGGCGCGCGCGGCGGAGATCTGGGGTAGGTTGTCGACCAGGTGCGAGGCGCGCGGGCGGGGACGGCCGCTTTGGACATCGCGGCGTGGTTGCGGGATCTGGGGTTGGAGCGCTACGAACAGGCGTTCCGCGACAACGAGATCGACGCCGCGGTCTTACCGACACTCACGGCTGAGGATCTGAAGGACCTCGGCGTCACGGTGATCGGTCACCGGCGCAAGCTGCTCAACGCGATCGCGGCTCTGGCTGAGGCGGCCGAGCCCGCTACGGCACCGCAGGCCGAGGCGGGCGCCGGCGTCGAGGCCGCCTTGAGAGCGAGGCCAGCCGAGGCCGAGCGGCGGCAGCTGACGGTGATGTTCGTCGATCTGGTCGGGTCGACGGCGCTTGCGGCACGCCTCGATCCCGAGGACATGCGCGAGGTGATCACCGGCTACCAGAACGTTTGCAGCGAGGTGATCTGCCACTTCGAGGGCCACGTCGCGAAGTTCATGGGCGACGGCGTTCTGGCCTATTTCGGCTGGCCGCGGGCGCACGAGGACGAGGCGGAGCGGGCCGTGCGGGCGGGCCTCGCGCTCGCCGCGACCGTCGGCGGGCTGAGGGCCCCCAATGGCGAAGCGCTCGGCGCCCGGGTCGGCATCGCGACCGGGCTCGTGGTGGTCGGCGATCTGGTCGGCGAGGGTGCGGCGCAGGAGCAGGCGGTGGTCGGCGAGACGCCGAACTTTGCAGCGCGCCTGCAAGGGATTGCGGCGCCCGGCCAGGTGGTGATTGCCGGCGCGACGCGCCGCCTCCTGGGCGCCGGCTTCGCGCTCGAGGATCTGGGCGAGCGCGAGCTCAAGGGCATCGGCGCGCCGGTGCAGGCCTATGCGGTCACCGGCGAGCGGCCGCTCGAGAGCCGCTTCGAAGCGATGAGCGGCCCGGCGCTGCTGCCGATGATCGGGCGCGATCAGGAGTTGGCGCTGCTCCTGGAGCGCTGGGCGCTCGCCAAGGCCGGCGAGGGCCAGGGCGTGCTCCTGGTCGGCGAAGCCGGCATCGGCAAGTCGCGGATCAGCCGCGCGCTCCTCGACGCCCTGGCCGAGGAGCGGCATTTTCGCGTCCGCTACCAGTGCTCGCCGTATCACACCGACAGCGCGTTCTGGCCGGTGATCCAACAGCTGAACCATGCGGCGGGCCTGGCTGCGGACGACCCGCTCGAGGCGAGGCTCGACAAGCTCGAGGCCCTGCTCGACCGGGCGGGCGGGCACGGCGCGGCGCCCCTG
>JBKPDM010000035.1:0-4344 GCA_046727895.1 Pseudomonadota bacterium
AGACCGGGGTGCGATCACCGCGCGCCCATTCGGCCCCCTTTGCCACGAGCGCGGCGAACGGGTTTCCGTCGGCGAACAACTCGTATTGCAGTCGCAGCGGATGGAGCCGCCGCATCGCCTCGGCTCCGGCCGGCGTCACCATCGCCCGCACCCATGGCTCCAGGAAGGTGCGATAGAGCGCAAGGTTGATTTCGGAGACGCGGGCCGCTGCCGCGAAGCACCGTTCGTCCGCGGCGTCATTGCCGCCAAGCGCACGAATGTCATCGAGAGTGCGCGGCTCGCAGCGCATGACCCAATCGCCGTGTACGAGGTCGGGACTTGCGGCCTCGGCGGCCCTCGGCGCGAAGGTCGCCTCGTAGAGGCCGGGAGGCAGCACGTCTAGCAGATCGATGTTGCTCGCGAATTCACCGTGCTCCTTGCGAGCGACGCCGCCCGAAACGAAGATTCCTAGGTGTCCGACGTGTTCGTGAACCGTGTACACGATGGTCTGCCCGTGCGTGCGGATGTCTTGGACGTCGTCATAAAGGTCGAGGATCCATCCGAGCGCCTGCTGAGGCGGGGTTATGTTGTCGCCTTTCGAGCAGAACACGACGATAGGCGAGCGGATGTTGCGCAGGTCCACGGCGCTGCCGTCGGACGCCTTGATCCGGCCGGCGGCAAGATTGTTGCCGACGAACAGCTCGTCGACAATGAACTGGATCTCGTCGGCGTTCAGGTTGACGTGCCCACCCCAGTAGCGCTCGAAACCGAGATAGCGCGGGACTTCGGTGTCGATCTTTGAATAGACATTATATTGTTTGGTCCACAGCGTGTTCGCCGGATTCAGGTTTTCGAAATTCTGCACAAGCCAGGCGCCGTCGAACTTGCCGCCGCCAAGATCGCTGGTGAGAGCGGTGAGCCAGCTGCCGCCGAGAAGGCCGCCGCTGTAACGCATCGGATTCTTGCCGTGCACCCCCGCCCAATACGACAAAGGCGAGCCGGCGATAATGATGGGCCCGAACAGTTCCGGCCGCATGGCGGCGAGCATCATCACCGCCCAGCCAGCCTGGCAATTGCCGATGACGCAGGGCTTGCCGTCGGCCTGCGGATGCAAGGCGATGACCTTCTCCAGGAACACCGCCTCGGCCCGGGCAATGTCCTCAATGGTCTGGCCCGGCATCGGCTCCGGCGTGAAGCCGACGAAGTAGCACGGATGCCCAGCCTTCAATGCCATGCCGATCTCGCTGTCCGCTTTGAAGCCGCCGATCCCCGGGCCGTGCCCGGCGCGCGGGTCGACGACGACGAAAGGCCGGCGGCCCATGTCGACCTCGACTCCCGTCGGAGGGACAATGCGCACCGAGCCATAGTTCACCGGCCTGTCGAGCTTGCGGCCGTCGACGACGAACTCCGACTCGTATTCGAGCACATTGGGAACCGTCTCCTTCAGGTGTTCGCGATAGGCGTTGCCGCGCTGGCGCATCACCTCCCAGAACAGGACGCTCCGCTGGGCGGCATCGACCATGTATTCCAGCGCCTGGGCGAACGGGCCGAAAGCCGTCGAGGCCGCGGCTGCAGGTTCATTCGGATTGGAGCTCATGGCGGTCGCTCTGCCCACTGTGCTGAGGTTCATCGATGGTTTCATCCGACTTGCTCCGCGATTTGACGCGTTCGGTTGGCGAGGTGCTTCGGTGGGACCGATGGTGCTAGTCGCGTCCCGGCGGTAGGTCTCTCTCATGACGCGAATATCGCGCCTTGCAACCTCGCAATCCATTGTGCCTGGGCAGTGCGGGGTTAGCTTATCGTTGGCGACGCTAAGCTGTCGTTCAGAGATGTTGCGGGAATAAGAGATTCTACAACGCTTAGGATGGTTGGGCCCTGTATCCTAAGCTCCACAATCCCTAGCTCGTCACGACGCACAGGCATCGTGACGCGGAGAGGTTCTCCGGTCGCGTCAGCCTCGCCCGGCGACCGGAGTGATCGCACCGTAAGAGGGCAGGCGGCGCAGCAGAGCTGGCACTATGCTCGTGCTATCGGTTTCGGTATATCGCCAAGAACTCCCAATCCATATGCGGGGAAAGGCTGACCAAAAAGGAGGGGCGGGCCGTGTTTATCGCTAACGTTTGTCCCGATACCCAGGGTCAGCGCAAGTGAGAAAATTGACACGATCAGTGGAAAGGTCGGATTTGCCGCCTTTTCGCGTCAAGGCGCACCAATCCGAACGAGGATTACGATGACCGCGCAATCTCGTCCCAGTCCGAGCCCGCCGCTCGCGCAGCTTCCCCTCGTGCGAGCCCTCGCCGAAAACTGGTGGCTACTCCTCTTGCGGGGAGTTGCTTCGATCATGTTTGGAGTGCTGGCGTTCATTTGGCCAGGCCTGACGCTGGTGGCGCTCATTTTCCTGTGGGGTGCCTACGCGATCGTAGACGGCGTCATCGCGCTATGGGCGGCGATTTCCGGTAGGGGTGCGGAGATTGCGCCGCGGTGGTGGCTCGCCATCGTCGGTATCGTTGGTCTCCTTGCGGGATTGGTGGCATTCGCGTCGCCCGGGCTGACCGCGCTGGTCTTGCTGATGTTTATCGCCGGTTGGGCGATTGTGATCGGTGTACTGGAGATCTGGGGCGCAATCCAGCTGCGAAAAGAGATCGAGGGTGAGTGGTGGTTGATCCTAAGCGGCCTGCTTTCGATCACCTTCGGAGTCCTGCTGATCGCACAGCCGGGCTCAGGTGCCCTGGCCCTTGTGTGGGTCATTGCTTCGTTTGCGATACTGCATGGCTGCACGCTGATCGCGCTCGCGTTTCGGTTAAAGCAGTTTCGCCCGGAATGATCGGGGTTCACGCAGCGCTGAGTGTGCGCTTGGATGGGTCGGCTGACCAGTAGCGCGACTTTCTCTTGGGTCTCCGGCAATCCCTCGACGATCGTAGAAGTCTGGAAAAGGAGGTGCGGGAAATTGTGTGGTAGCTCTTTCAGGTCGATGAAGACCACCAACCAGTCAGGAACCGATCCAAGGGTCGGGAGATGCGACCGCGCGGTGGTAGGCTAACGCTGCAGAAGAACATTGCGAGCTATGGTACTGCCGCACATTTCCTGCCTGAGGTCTGCCATGTCGCAAACACGCGCCGACCATGCATCTGCTGAGCGCCGGCTTGTATACGGCTTTGCTCTCGCCGCACTTGCTTTGATCGCGTCGGTGCCGGCAACTGGTCTGCCGGCGAAGAAGCCGTCCGCCGGACTTGAAGGGTCGTGGAGCGGCGGGGGAACCGTATCGTTTGCGTCCGGCTCTACTGAACGTGCGCACTGCCGTGCGCATTATAGCCGCGCGGGGTCCGCCAGCTACACGCTGAACGCGACCTGCGCTACTGCGTCCGGTAGAGCCTCACAGACGGCGAGCGTGCGCCAAGTCGGCGAGAACAGATACGCCGGCAGCTTCTATAACAGCGAGTATGGTATTTCCGGCGTGATCAGCGTCGTCTTGCACGGCAGATCACAAACGGTGCGGTTGCGGAGTGACAGCGGATCAGCGGTGATCAGCCTTAGCCGATAGAGCTGGGCCGCCGCCTCCCGGACTTGATGGGCCATCGCCAGCACCGAGATCTTGGCAAAGGCGCCCTGGGCGCCGCATCTCCGCTATTGGGCTCGTGCCGCGGCGTCGCGCCGCCAGCGTCGAGAGTGCGAAACCGAACGCGGCCGACTGCCAGATCAGGCATTGCCAGGCATCATTGGCGGAAGCGCCACGAATGCAAACGACGCCGAGACTGAGCAAGAGGCCAGCCAGCACCACCACGCGCAATGCGCTTGCCATCATGGAACTGGCGGGCATCGATGTGCCGCTGGCCATGGGCTGCACCGCCGGTGCACGGCGAGGGCGGCCTCGAAGGGGCGGAGCTGCCGGAGCCCAGACGATCGGCGACTTCATCAGGCCAGGAGGGAAGCGGCGGTGAAGGACGCAAGGTCACGCGCGCACAGGATTCGAGCTTATGTCGCCGCCGAGAGCGCCGCGTGGGATCGCGCAACCGAACGACGTGCCGATGCCGAATACGCTCTTGAGGAATTCGAAGAAAGCCCGGAATTTGACGGCACGAGTGAACGGTTCGACACACTGTCGAAGGCAGTCCACAAGGCTCGGGAAGAACAACGGGCAGCCGAGCGCGCTTGGCGTGAAGCGACGGAGCGCGCGGAGCGAGAGGTTGGGTGAACGGTGCGATGAATGGCAACCAATGTGATTGCGTAGTTTCGATCCCCAGGGATCGAAAGGGGCCAATCCAAGGCGGAGGCTGAATTTTTATACTCAGGGGAGGCCCATCCCCTTCCGAGAGGCCACACTCTCGTCCGGGGCACTCGCACCGCCGGCGGCGGGCGCACCAAGAA
>JBKPDM010000036.1:0-5341 GCA_046727895.1 Pseudomonadota bacterium
GAGCTGGGGCGCGTGCGGCGCGAGCGCGCCACCCTCGAGGGCCGCGTCGCCGAGCTGCAGGAAGCGGCCGCAAAGGGCCGCGCGAGCGAGGTCGGCGCCGGCTCGAGCGGACGCGATACCAAAACGCCGCTCCCGGCGGCGAGTCAGGCGACGGTCGCGAAGTCACTGCCGAGCGGCGCCGCGGCCGAAAACCGGGCGGCCGATCCAGCCTCGGACACTCTGCAACTCGAGGCGAAACTTGCGGTCGCCGAGCTCAAGATCGCCGGACTGGTCGCGGATCTGCGCTCCGCTCAGGCCAGCCGCGAGGCGATTGAGGCCGAAGCGGCCTCGTTGCGCGCTCTGACCGATGCCCGGATCAGACGAATCATCGAGGCCGGCCCAACAGCTTCGAGGTGATGGGCGCGCTCGATCGCCCGTGGAAGATCGCTCGCTTTCGGTCCGGCGCACCGGTAGGGCCGGGGCCCTCAGGGCGTCTGGCCCTCGCGGATCTGCTGCGCGACCTCGGTGACTTCGGCCATGTCGGTGACGTACTGGGCGTCCTTGATCAGTTCGCGCGCCAGCCGGACGGCGCGCCGCTCGCATTGGGCGCGCCGCGCGGGCTCGGCAATCTGCTCGAAGTCGGCGGCGTGGACGCGTCCGATCGTACGCCGGATGATCGCGATGCCGGCGAAGCGGAGCGCGTCCTCGAAAACCCGCCGCATGTACTCGCTCTGCGCCTGGCGGAGCGATTCCGGCCCGCCCGGCCCTTCGAACAGAGCCCGCGGGTAGGCGTCGCCGGTATGGGCGCTCCGCCAGAGACCGAGGAAGCGGTCGTGGAAACCGCGCCACAGCTCGCGCACGGTCTCTAGGATCCAACGCTCGTAGGAATTGCGCGGCGCGTGCTCGGGAGCGTGGCCCCCCTGGCTGAAGTAGCCGATCAGGAGGTGACCAATCAGTTCGCCGAGGTCGAAGCCGATCGGGCCGAAGACGGCGCGGGCGGGATCGATCACCTTGGTGTCGGTCTCCGTTGCCATGACCGAGCCGGTGTGCAGATTGCCATGAATCAAAGCCTCCGGCGCCGCCATGAAGCGCAGCTTCAGCACCGAGATCGCCCGCTTGAGCGGCTCGTCCTGGCGGATCGCCAGCGCCAGATCGTCGAGATCGGGTGAAGTCCAGTGGTTCTGCTCGGCCAGGGTGTAGGGTTCGGTGAATGCGAGATGCTCGGTCAGCCGACAGATTTCGGCGTTGCCGCAGAAGAACGCGAGCCGCTCGCGCTTCTCCACCGCCGGCAGCGCCAGATCGGAGGTGTGGAACAGGGTCTCGGCCAGGAACCTGGTGATCTGCTCGACCAGGCGCGGATAGACGCGGCCTCGGATCAGCCCCTGGCGCAGAGTTACGTGGGGATGAAGGCGCTCCATGACGATCAGCGCCAATTCGGCATCATGGTGCAGAATGCGCGGCACCAGACCCGGGACCAGGCGTGCCTGCAGGGTCAGCGCAGCCTGCTCAAACCGCATGCGGTCGGGCGGCAGCGGCCAGTGCTCGCCAAGATTGTGCGCCGCGGGTTGCGCCTGCTTGATGCAGACGTCGCCAGCCGGCCCCTCGGCGACGAACACCTGGCTGAGCTCGCTGTCAACGGCCCGACGGATCTGCCAGAGCGCCTGCCGGCTGCCGAGCCGCGCCGCGATTTCGGGCAGGCCCGCAAGATAGCCGCCGAGGCGGCTTTCGGTCATCTCGCGATAGCCCATCGGGGCACTGTAGCCTAGCAACTCGGCACTCCTGTCGGGTGGTGGCGAAGCCGCGCCACCAGTCGACACGAAGCGCGACCGCGAAACAAGACCGCAGATTGATGTTCCGACGGCGAGCCTCACGCGTGGCGGCACGGCATCCGCGCGCGCGATGATGCGCCGCCATCCCTTTGACATGGTCCGTCCCGGCAGCGCATAGTCGGCTGAATGCCCAAGCCGTGTCCACCGGGCGGTCGACAGGTCCGCGGACAGAAGAATGCGCTGGGCCGCACGGGAGGCCAGGATGCCGCAAGCGCTACGTCCGCAAGCCCGTCAACGTTGATGGTCAGCATGAACCAGGAGGCGGGGACTGCCAGCGTGGCGGTCGAGCAGGGCGGCGGGGAATCGCTGGCCCAGCGGCGGCGCCTGACCATGCGCAACGTGATCAGGACCTTCCCGGGCGTCCGGGCCGTCGATGACGTCTCCTTCGAGGTCGGGCGCGGCGAGGTGCACGCGCTGATCGGCGAGAATGGCGCCGGCAAGTCCACCCTCATGCACCTCGTCGCCGGCGTGTACCGGCCGGACAGCGGCGCCATCGAGCTGGATGGCACCTCGATCGTCGGCCTCAACGAGCAGGCCGCGGCGGACGCCGGGATCGCCATGGTCTACCAGGAGCGCAGCCTGGTAGGGGCGCTCAGCGTGGCCGAAAACGTCTACGCCGGCCGCCAGCCGGTCAACGCGCTCGGCGTCATCCGGCGCGCCCCGATGTACGAGGGCACGCGCCGGATCCTGGCCGATCTGGAAGTCGACATCGACCCGCGCACAGCCGTTGCCCTGCTATCGCCAGGCCAGCAGCAGATGGTCGAGATCGCCAAGGGTCTCTCGCACGAGCTCAAGTTGCTCATCCTCGACGAGCCCACCTCGTCGCTGACCATCAACGAAGGGCGCCACCTGTTCCGGGTCATCCGGCGCCTCGCGGCGCAGGGCGTCGCCATCGTTTACGTCTCGCACCGCATGGCCGAGGTCTTCGAGATCTCGGATGGCGTGACGGTCATGAAGGACGGGCGAGTCACGGGCGTCCGCGAGACGGCATCGGTGACCCCCGCCGAACTCATCGCGCTGATGGTCGGCCGCGAGCTCTCCTTCGAGCCCGATCGGCGCCGCGCCGCCACGGATGCGGCCGTGGCACCCGAGGTCCGGGACCTGGTCGCGGCCCCGGTCGTCTCGGCATCCTTCTCGTCGCGCTACGGCGAGATCGTGTGCCTCGCGGGCCTCGTGGGCGCCGGGCGCACGGAGGTCTGCGAGGCGATCTTCGGCGCGCGAGCCATCCAGTCGGGCAGCGTGCTGGTCGAAGGCCGCGAGTTGCGAGCGCGCAGTCCGGCGGACTCCATGGCTGCGGGCATCTCGATGCTGCCGGAGGACCGCAAGGAAGGCGGACTCTTCACCGACTTTGCGATCACCGCCAACGTGGTCGCGGCCAACCTGGAGGCCTACACGCACTCGGGTCTGTTGTCGAAGGCGGAGATGCGGCAGGTCAGCCGGCGGTACGCCGACAAGCTGCGCATCGCCACGCCCAGCGTCGATCGCGAGGTGCGCTTTCTCTCGGGTGGCAACCAGCAGAAGGTGCTGCTTGCCAAATGGCTGGCGCGCGAGCCGCGTATCCTCATCGTGGACGAGCCGACCCGCGGCGTGGACGTCGGCTCCAAGGCAGATCTCTACCGCATCCTGCGTGACCTCGCCGCCGATGGCATCGCTCTCCTGGTGGTGTCCTCCGATCTGCCGGAGGTCCTGGCACTGGCGCATCGCATCGTGGTCATGTCGGAGGGCCGGGTGGTCGGCGAGCTGGACGCCGCGACGGCAACGGAGATCGCCATCCTCGAGCTCGCCGCCCCCAGAGCCCGTAGCGTGGAGCAATCTGCAGCATGAGCAGTGACATCTCGCCGTCCGGTAGCAGCGCTGCAATCGCTCCCCCCAGCGAGTCGATCGAGAGCCCGGCCATCGAGCGACGGCGCAGCAGAGACCTGCTCGTCCGCATCGCCACCGAGCGGCAGCTGCTGCTCATCATGCTGATCGTCACCCTCATCGCACTGATGACCATCCTGGAGCCGACCACCTTCCCGCGCGCCGAGAACGCGGCCGTCGTTTTGCTGGACACCGCCCAGACCGGCATCCTTGCGTGCGGGATGATGGTGCTCCTGATAGCCGGCATGTTCGACCTCTCGATCGGCGGCAATCTCGCCTTCTCCGGGATCATGGCCGGTCTGGCCGCCAAGCACCTGGGCCTGCCTCCGGTCCTGGCGTTTCTGGTCGGGTGCGGCTGGGGCGTGCTGCTCGGGGCCCTCAACGGCGTCCTGGTGACCAAGTTCAGGATCAATGCGCTGATCGCCACTCTGGCAACGCTCTCGATCTATCGCGGCCTGCTGCAGCTGGTCTCCGGCGCCGGCGTCACCAACATCGGCCACGGCTTCACGGTCTTTGGACAGACGAACATCCTGGGGATCTACTCGCCCTTCTGGTTCATGGCGGTGATCGTTCTGCTGTTCGCCTTCCTGGTCGGCCGCACCCGGTACTTCCGCCAGGCCTACTACATCGGGGGCAATGCCAGGGCGGCCAAGCTGTCGGGCATCAACGTCGATCGGACGGTGTTCAGTTTCTTCGTCATCATGGGGTTGCTGGCCGGGCTGGCCGGCGCGTTGCTGGCGTCACGCCTGAACACGGCCGTGGTGCTCGCGGGGCAGGGCGTCGAGCTGAAGGTCATCACCGCGGTGGTGCTGGGCGGCGCGAGCCTCTCCGGCGGCGTCGGCACCATCTTCGGCGCCTTCCTCGGGGTGCTCCTCATGGCGCTCTTGCAGAACGCCATGATCATCGCGGGAATCAACCCTTTCTGGCAGCTGATCGTGGTGGGCATCGTGCTGCTCATCAGCGTCGGGCTGGACCAGTTCGCGCGGGCACGCATGCACGCCTGATGATGCATTGGTGAGACCACTCGAAGGTGATGCGCCGGGAGTCGCGACGAGCGTTCCAACCAAGGGCGCAACAGGGAGCACAAGGAGGTAACGGTGAAACCAACGACATTTCGAGCACTCGCGCTGGTCGGGCTCATGACGATCGCGGTCGGCGCGCCAGTTCGCGCCCAGGGACCGACCGGGCTAAACGTGCCGATCGGCGACCCGAGCCGGAGCGACCAGGAGTACGTCTGGATCAGCAATGCCTCGAACCTGCCGCTGTTCGTGGAGCGGGTCTATCCGGGCCTCGAGTCGGCGCGCAAGGCGCTCAACGTCAAGGTGCGCATCGCCGGGCCCACGGCGGTCGATCTCGCCGCCTTCATCACCACCGTGGATGCCGAGTGCACCAAGCACCCCGCGGGCGTGATCGTGGTCGGCGGCTGGGACGATGCGCTCGCCTCCGAGGTCGACAAGTGCATCGACAAGCAGGTCCCCACCATCGTCACCGACGGCGACCTGCCGATGTCGAAGCGCCTCACCTACCTCGGCACCAACTGGTACAATCTCGGCTACCAGCACGGCGAGTACCAGTGCCGCTACCACGCCGATGCGGGCCTCAAGGCCGGCGAGATCGGCACCATTTCATTCCTCGCTGCTACCAATTTCATCCAGGCGCGGCAGGGCCTGCGC
>JBKPDM010000037.1:0-2923 GCA_046727895.1 Pseudomonadota bacterium
CACCGTGATGGGGCCAAAGACCGGCTACCGCGATCCTAGACAGCCGGCCCGGCGGCTGTCTATACTAAATTGCGTTCAAAATTGAATGCAGACTGTCGCTGCCGCGAAACCGCGTTCGCAAACGTCACAGCCTGTCGGCAATCAAAGGGCGCTTGTTCTCCGATATTCAGAAGTCGGGACAAACTCCACGTGTTGATCTCCTGAGGATCACACGGCCGATCTTCGGTCGGGGCAGAATACGCTGAGATAATCCCGCATTTTGTGGGCCATAGCTAAGAGGTTCTGTAGTGCCAGATGTAGTTCCTTGCCGGTGTCATGTGTCGTTCGGTTTCAGTCAGTCGGGGAAGTTCACGAAATGCGAAGGGTAACACTCGACGATTTGTTAAGTAGCGATGAGCCAGTCATCGTCCCGGGAGTATGGGATCCGCTCACGGGCCGGATCTTCCAGCGAATGGGCGCCAAATGTCTGACGGTCGGCGGCTGGATTACCGGCGCATCGCTCGCTGTCACAGAGCCGCTTCTCACGATGACTGAGCAAGTCGAAGCGGCTGGGCGGGTAGCGCGCGCGGTCGAGATTCCTGTGATCGTGGACGGACACACCGGCTATGGTGAACCTGTCCACGTCACGCGCGCAATACGAGAATTCGAAGCAGCCGGCATCGATTGCGTGCACCTGGAGGACCAGTACTTCCCAAAGCGGGCGCACTACCACCAGGCCCAGAAGCACGTTGTGCCGCTCCCGGCGATGGTCGAGAAGCTTGTATATGCCTGCCGCGCCAGACACAGCAAGGCGTTCAAGATCATTGCACGAACGGACGCGCACGGTGCAGTTGGGGGATCTCTGGACGAGGCCATCGTTCGGCTACAGGCCTACAAGGAAGCAGGTGCCGACATGGTGATGCCCTTTCCTTCCCCGGGAGACTACCCCGAGCAATTCAATATCGAGGTGCTGAAGCGCGTCAGAGGCCAGGTCCCCGACATTCCGATGGTCTGGGTGGCCGGCGAGGCGCGGGATGACAGGGACCCCGACATCCGGGCAGCCTTCGAGGCCGGCTACAAGATCATCCTGTTTCCGACCAACTTCCTGATTGCTTCGGTACAGCGAACGATGCAGCATTTCTCCGAGATTCATCGCAATGGCAAGGCCCTGCTGCCCGACAGCGATCAGGTGAAGCTGGAGATCGAGTCGGCCATAGGCCTTCCGGAGCTCTATGCCATCGAGCGGGAGACAACCGAACGGCCGGCGGCTGAAATCGGGGGCCCCACCGGACAGGCCAGACGCTGAACCAGTCTCCGGGTATTTTGCTCGTGCGAGCCGACGGCTTATAGCGTCAATCCAGTGCCGCAGCGAACAGGGCGTCTTCTCGGTCGAGCAGGGAACGGATCGAGGACATCCGGCTCGAGCCTGCCCCGACTGCCCGAGCGCCCAACCTTGCAGCACCCGCACCCAAGGGGGGAGCCGCACCCCATGGCGCGCCGCGGCCTGATCCCGCCGACCGCGGTCATGGTGTATGCGCCGCGCGACGCGGCCGAGGTCGAGGTCATTCTGCGGGTGATCGGTGTCTCGTACCGCTTCGCCTGCGGCGAGAAGCCGGCTGCGTGAACTGCAAGCTCGCGCTCACGCGTCTCTCTATTTGACCACCTCGATGGCGAACCAGGTGAGCTCGTCGGCTCCGACGTTCTTGGTGGCGCCGGAGGTCTGGCCGGAAATTTAGGTCGGAGTGGTGGAGTAGTCGCTGGGGATGACGTCGACCACCGCGCTGCTGACGCCCTGGACGCCGGCGACGCTCTCGCCACCGGTCGAACCTACCCCCACGGCGATGGTGCCGCAGGCCGCCGCGCCGCAGTCGGCTGGCCGCCGTCTCCACCGCCTGGCGTCACGAACACGGCGTTGCTCTCCTGCTGGAGCATGCCGAGCGGGTTGGCGATCCAGCGGGCGACCATGATGGCGTCGTTCAGGCGTTGCTGCACGCGCCGAAAAACAGCACGTAGGC
Source organism: Pseudomonadota bacterium (assembly GCA_046727895.1). Lineage (GTDB taxonomy): Bacteria > Pseudomonadota > Alphaproteobacteria > Geminicoccales > Geminicoccaceae > DATAOG01. The sequence goes on from JBKPDM010000037.1 coordinate 1,995, forward strand.
ATCGCGTCACGTGCCCAGGATCATGACCATGGCGGCGGTGTGTGACGAGGTAGGCACGCTTGGCGTCTGTGCGACCGACACCAGCGCCTCGAGGGCGATCGCGCTGACCCGCGCCTCGCTGGAGGCGGTGGCGAGCACCTCGGCAGCGACCGAGGTAATCCTCGCCTGGCTGACCGGCGTCGTCAGGACCTCGGCAGCGATCGACGTGACGCGGTTCTCGGCCATCTCAGGTCACGACCTCCGGGCCGATCTGCAGGCCGTTCACCCCGCCTGAGGTCCAGGCTGCCGCCGTGTCCGGGTCGATCTCGTGGATGTCCCGGAAGTACTGGTAGCTCGCGGCCATGGCGTGCACAGCACCGTCTGCGCTCGTGGCACCGGACTTCACCTTGCTGCGCACCTCGCGGGTCGCGGCATCGTCCTTGCGCGCGCACATGGTCACCTGCACCGCATGGATGCTCTCCGGGGTGAACGGCAGGTCGCCCACCTCATAGAGATCGAGGTCGCCGGCGGTGCCCGAAGCTGTCCCGCCGCTTTCAGCTTCTGAGCTCGACGATCGGGATCTGCTGCCAGGTGTGCAGCCGGTAGGTCTCGATGGTCACCGCCATGTGGTCGGTGTCGAACCGCACCGGCACGTCGAACTCGAAGTCGGCGGTCACCTCGACGCCGAGTGCCGGAGCCATGCCGAACGTGACGAGCCCGGTCGTCGTATCGACCGACCAGCCCGGGAGCTGCTCTGCGCCGTCCAGGTAGACCTTCACTGTGCCGGCCACCGGCTTGGTGATGGTCCGGACCTCGACGATGCTCCCCGAAGGATAGCGGTTCACCAGCTGGAACTGGGTCTCGGCATCGTCCCCGGTGCCGATCAGTTGGCCGGTTGCCTTGTAGTCGGTCCAGTCCTTGAACCGGAAGCCGTAGGCCCTGCCCTTGCG
>JBKPDM010000038.1:0-9533 GCA_046727895.1 Pseudomonadota bacterium
CCCTGGTACTGCACCTCCTACATTCACCCCTGCACGCTCGAGGATTTCGAGCGACTCTGTGCCGAGATCGGCGTCCGGATCGAGCAGCGCACCTGCCTCGCCGCCAATGGCTCGCCGAGCCGTCTGGCGAGCAGCCGCTGGCTCGACAATCTCCTGAGCGAGCAGGCGCTGTTCGTCCTCAGTCGATCGGAGCCGAACGCCGGCAGGCAGGCCGCCCCGGCGGCGCCGAGATCCGTTCGGCCGCCGCGAGCACGCGCGGCACCGGCACGTAGGCCGGCACCCGTCGGCGACTAGGCACCCGCTCGGCGGGCGCGGCATAGATCTGCTTCTCGGCCGTCATCAGCAGCACGCCGGCAAAGTGCTTGGCCCAGCGCAGGCCGAGCCGTTCCCAGGCGACCGCGGTGCGCAGCACGAGACGCGATCGGCTCGGCGGCACGAACAGGGCGCGCGCCGTGTGCTTCGGCGTGAACAGGTTGTTGCGTAGGGCCTCCTTGAGCTGGGTCGAGCTGAACGGCCGGCCGTGGCCGAACGGCGTGCTCTCGCTCAGACACCACAGGCCGCGCCGGTTCGGCACCACGATCAGCGCCTGACCGCCATCGGCGAGCACCCGCCAGACCTCGCGCAGGAGCCGTTGCGACGGCTCGGCCGACTCCAGAGCATGGACCATGAGCACGCGATCGACGCTGCGATCCGGCAGTGGCAGCTCGTCAGCGGCCGCCAAGGCGACCTGACAGGGCCGCTCAGGCGGCCAACGCACGGCGCCCTGCGCCGGCGACATGACGACGCAGATCCGCTCCGCCCCATCGCTCAGCGGTCCGAGAAACGGCAGAGCGTAGCCGAGCCCGAGCACCCGGCGGCCGATGAGATCGGGCCAGAGCAGCCGAATCTGGCGGCCGACCAGGCGGCGGACCAGCTGACCCTGGCGTGAGCCGTAAAACGCTTGCAGGTCAATGACGTCCGGGCGCATGCTCCTGGCAGTCTGCTTGGGCTCGTCGTAGCGCGAGCGCGACCAAGATAGCGCGGATGTTCTACACAGATAGGACGCAAGGGCGTCCGTGTGAACCGGTCGCGGCGCAAATGGTGGAGGGAAGGCGGCGATGACGCAGCTGGAGATTGAGCAGATCCCGGTGTTGAGCGATAACTATGTCTATCTGGTCCATGAGCCGAAGGCCGCCGTGACCGGCGTGGTCGACCCGGCCGTGGCGGCATCCGTGCTCGCGCGGCTGAAGGAGAGGGGCTGGGCCCTGGACTGGATTCTCGCGACTCATCATCACGCCGACCACACCGGTGGCAATCTCGAGCTCAAGGAAGCGACCGGCTGCAAAATCGCCGGCCCGAAGAAGGACGCTGCACGGATCCCCGGGATCGACCTCGGCCTGGTGGAAGGCGACCGCTTCCAGCTCGGCCAGACCGAAGCGGAGATCTTCGAGACACCGGGCCACACCTCGGGCCACATCAGCTACTGGTTCGCCGGCGCCAGAGTGCTGTTCTGCGCCGACACCCTGTTCTCGCTCGGCTGCGGGCGCGTGTTCGAGGGCGATTTCGCGCTGATGTGGCGCTCGCTCAGCAAGTTCGCCGGTCTCCCGGACGACGCCCTGGTTTACTGCGCCCATGAATACACGCAGTCGAACGCGCGCTTCGCGCTCACCATTGACCCGGACAATCCTGCGCTCAAGAAGCGCGCCGCCGAGGTCGAGCAGCTGCGGGCCGCGGGGCGGCCGACCGTGCCGAGTACGCTCGGCGAGGAGCGGGCGGCGAATCCGTTTCTCCGGCCGCACGATCCGGGGATCCGCAGGCGCCTCGGCCTGGAGCGGGCGAGCGACGCCGAGGTGTTCGCCGAGATTCGCAAGCGCAAGGACCGCTTCTAGCGACAGCGCTGCTTTCGACCCTGCCGTTGTACCAAGTTGCCCCCCAGCGCAAACTGGCTACTGCTGTCCGCTGGCCACGCGGCCGATCGAAGAGGCCGTAAAAGCACGATCCTGCTCCAGGTCCTGCAGAACCTAGTCAACCTGCTCGGCATCCCGAGCTCGCTGAATTTCGCCGTGATCGGCGGCGTGATCCTGATCGGCGTGCTGGCCGACCAGCAGTTCATGCGCTACCGCCAACGGCGGGCCGGTCTGCGCGCGCGTCGATCCGCCAAGGCGCTGAGCGAGCCCGGCGGCGCGGCCCTGCCGGGCTGAGCCATCCAGCTGCCGACGCACGCCAGCCGAATCTAATGGTCGAGATCCGACGGAAGGTGCAACGCAAGTCATTCTTACGCCCGCCTTTGGCCAAAAGCCGAAACTCCGGCGAGCACCTCCGAAGCCCGCACGCTTCAGGTAACGTAACGGGCAGATACTCGCGCTAGGTGCTTTCACCAAGTTGCTGGTGAAGCGAAGCGCCAGCTACGGCACCATTGCAGACGACAGCGGGGCCTCTTGGCGGACCTTCAAGACGTTGTACGCAGGAACCGGACGATGAAAGCCCTTTAGCGATAGCTCCCCAACGGATCGTGCATCGATGTCGGGCTCAACCTTTGCGTACAGGCGCGGTGAAATGAGGATTTGTCCGTCGGCAGCCTCGCCGCAAAGGCGAGCAGCGAGATTGCACACTGTGCCAATCGCTCCGTAATCGAGGCGCTCCTGAAAGCCGATCGTGCCGAGGGTGGCATAGCCCGTGGCGATCCCAGCCCCGAAGCCGAGCACATAACCGCGCTTGCGCCAGCCCAATGAGAGCACCGCCAGCGATTCGCGTATTCTCAGAGTCATGCGAATCGCCCTCCATTTCGTGATCCGCGAGCGCGACCGGAGCGTTGAACAGAATCATCGCACCGTCTCCGGCAAAGTGCTCGATCGTGCCGTCGTACGTCATGATCGCTTGACCAAGCTCGGCATGGTACTCGCGCAGCACGCTCATGACTTCCTCGGGGTCGGCGGTCTCGGTAAAGCCGGTGAAGCCGCGCAGGTCCGCGTACACCACCGTGACCTCGGAGCGACGAGTCGTGAGGGGATCGTCAACTTCTCCTGACAAGATAAGATCGCTGATCTTCGGCGAGAGGTATCGCTTGAGCTTGGACAGTTGAGTGAGCTGTGACACCTGGTCGGCGACGCGGGCCTCAAGCGTCCGATTCCATTCGGCGAGTTGTTCTGCCTGCTGCTCCACCTGGTGGCTCTTCTCCTGGACTTCGTTGAACATTCTTGCATTCTCAATGGCGATCGCAGCCTGGTCGGCAAAGGTCGTGAGCAGCTCAATTTGCCGGTCCGAGAACGACCGAACCTCTGATCGGCGGATCAATATCGCTCCGATCGGGATACCTTCGCGGAGCAGCGGTGCCGCGAGTGTCGTCCGGTGGCCGTCCCGCTTCGCATGCTGACTGCCCTCGGGAAATTCACTCTCTTCAACGGCAAGGTTGTGGACTTGGATCGTCTTGCCATCAACTACAGCCCGGCGGTGACCGTAGCTCGACTGACCGGCAGTCCCTGGCTGGGATGGCTTGAGGTCGGCATATGACCGAAGGCGGCCACTTGCCGAAGCAGACCACCCTCCAGGCGGAAAATCACGGCATTGTCTGCCTCGCAGAGGCGCGCGGCGTTCCGGCCCACCGCGTCAAGCACCGGTTGCAGATCAGTGGGCGAGTTCGAAATGACACGGAGGATTTCGCTCGTGGCCGTCTGCTGCTCCAGGGCCTCGGCAAGCTCGCGGTCGCGACGATCGAGTTCCTCCCGCAGTTTAGCAGCAGATGGACCGACTGCGCGCGTCATCTCAATCGAGCCATGCGGCCGTTCCGCCGCGTCGCCGCCGGTTTCTACGCGCCCCCCTCATCTGGCCCTCCCGAGGCTCTGGACCACGCTTGCATATACCATCTGGCCTCGGCTGCGGGACAGCCCAGTTTGGTGCCAGGCCGCGACCGTGCCCCCCAGGTCGCCTTTGGCCGAACCTCAGCAGCCGAATTGATTCCTCGGTCAAATCACGGCCGGACGTTCATAACGGGTCATTTTCGGACCTTTGGCCTCACCGCTTCGAAAGTCCGCTAGCTACTAACGCCCCAGCTCGACCGCGTAGGTCTCGACGGGAGGAGGGGTCTTGATCAGGCCCTGCTGCGCAAGGAAGGCGGCGAAGCGCGCGTAGCGCGCCCGATCGAGCGCCGCCGGGCGGAGCGCAAAACGGCGAAGGGTGTCGCGCCAGGCGCGCCGGTTCAGCTCGTCGTCCAGCTCGGGGCGGCCCTGGACGAACAGCTTGAAGCTCTCGTCCGGGTGGTTGACCAGGTAGAGCACGCCCGCCTCGATCGCATCGAGAAAGCGCGGCAGGCGGTCGTCTTTGAGGAGCTTGGCGTTGGTGATGAAGATCAGCTCGTCATAGGCCGGCACACCCTCCTCCTCGGGGTAGAAGGCGCGACCCGGCTGGCCCTGCAGCTCGAGCTGGTTGAGCTCGAAATTGCGAAACGCCCCGATCACGCCGTCGACCTGCCTGGCAAGGAGGGCCGGTACGAGGGCGAAATTGACGTTGACCAGCTCGACCGCGTCGAGCCCGAGGCCATGCCTGGCCAGCATCGCCTTGAGCAGGGTGTCCTCGAAGCCGCCGACCGAGAAGCCGACCTTGCGGCCCTTGAGATCGGCGATCTGCTTGACCGGGCCGCCCGCGAGAACCAGGAGGCAGTTGAGCGGGGTGGCGATCAGGGTGCCGATCCGGACCAGCGGCAGGCCCTGATCGACCTGGATGTGCAGCTGGGGCTGGTAGCTGACCCCGATGTCGGCCTGACGGGCCGCGACCAGCTTCGGCGGATCGTTCGGATCGGCCGGGGCGACGATCTCGACATCGAGGCCGACCTGGTCGAAATAGCCGCGCTGCTTGGCGACCAGAATCGGCCCGTGGTCCGGGTTGACGAACCAGTCGAGCATCAGGGTCAGGTGATCGGCGGCGCCGGCCGGGCCGGTCCAGAGCAGCCCCGGCAGGAGCAGGGCAAGGACGCGAAGCGTCGACATCGGCGGCATCCTCCAGGGTCAACGTCACGAGGGGCTCATTCCTGTGCGCGGGAGAGGGTCTGCGGCGCCCAGGGCATGAGGCGGACCAGCAGGCGATCCACGATCAGGTAGAGGCCGAGCGCCATCGCCATGAGCACGATCAGAGCGGCGAACATCAGGTCGATCTGCAGGCGTGCGTTGGCGTGCAGCATGAGGTAGCCGAGGCCGGCCGAGGAGCCGACCCACTCGCCGACCACGGCGCCGATCGGGGCGACCGCGGTCGCGATCCGGAGACCCGAGCCGAAGGCCGGCAGCGCCGCCGGCAGGCGCAGGAGAAACAGGACCCGCAGCCGCGTGGCGCCCATGGTTCGGGCGAGATCGAGCCAGCCCGGGTCGGTCCGGCGCAGGCCATCGAACAGCGCCGCGGTGACCGGGAAGTAGATGATCAGGATCGCCATGGCCACCTTGCTCGCCAGCCCATAGCCGAACCAAAGAACGAGCAGCGGTGCCAGCGCGAACACGGGGATCGTCTGCCCGAGCACCAGAAGCGGCAGCAGCCAGGGCTGGAGCGGCGGCAGGATGGCCATCGCGAGCGCGCTGCCGGCGCCGATCAGGACGCCGCCGAGCAGCCCGAGCAGGATCTCGACGAAGGTGATCCTCGTGTGCTCGGCGAGGAGGGGCGCCGAGCGCAGCAGTGTCTGCGCCACCGACCAGGGCGCCGGCAGCAGGAAGGGCGGCACGCCGGTTGCCCAGACCAGCCCCTGCCAGAGCAACAGCAGGCCGGCCAGGACCAGAAGCGGCCGCGGGTTGCTCAAGCGGCGACTTCTTGGGCATCGGCGAGGCGGGCCAGCAGCTCGCCCTGGCGGGCCAGCAGGGCGGGGTCGTGCAGATCCCGGGGCGGCGCGCCGGCGGGACAGATCGCCGGCTCGATGCGCGCGGGGCGGCCCGCCATGACCTGGATGCGATCGCCGAGCCGGAGCGCCTCGAGCGGATCGTGGGTCACCAGCAGCACCGTGCGCCCCGCGAGCAGCGTCGCCGCCAGGGCCTGGAGTCGCGTCCGGGTGATCGCATCGAGCGCCGAGAAGGGCTCGTCCATCAGCACGACCGGACGATCTTCCATGAGCGTACGGGCGAGCGCGGCGCGCTGGCGCTGACCGCCCGAGAGGGTTGCCGGCAGCTGATCCCGCTGCCGGCTCAAGCCGACCCGGGCGAGCATGGCCTCGGCCTGGGCGCGGTCGGCGGGCTCGCCGCGCAGGCGCGCGCCCAGGGTCACGTTACCGAGCACCGAAAGCCAGGGCAGAAGGTTGTCCTGCTGCGCCATCCAGGCGAGGCGCCCGCTCAGCGGCTCGTGGTCGCTGCACGCGACCGCGCCCGCTTCGGGCGCGGCAAGCCCGGCGATCAGGCGCAGGAGGCTGCTTTTGCCAACGCCGCTTGGACCGAGGAGGCAGGTCCAGTCGCCGCCGTGCAGGGTAAAGTCGAGGCCCCGGAACAGCGGCGCCCCGGCGTAGCTCAGCGACGCATTGGTGATTCTGATGTCGAACGAGGTTCGAGGCGCGCTGGCCGAGCTGTGCACGATCCCTACGCCGCTGCTAATCGGATCAGGTTCGAAGGGTCGTCCGACCGCCCCAGCGGGTTGCCCCACGCTGCAAAGGCAGGCGAACCTCTCAGCCGTATCCGGCTCCCCTCGTGCGCCGCTCACCATAGAGAGCGGCCCGGGTCAGCGCAAGCTTGTGCCGAAGCTTGGTTTGCTAAGGATCTGCGGGGTAGAGTGAGCTACAGTTCCGACCGGACAGGAGCTTCCGCATGAGACTCACCAGGGCCGAGCTTGGCCGCCGGATCGATCAGGCGCTCGGGCGCGAACCGGCCGATCTGGTGATCAAAGGCGCACGGATCCTCAACGTCGCGACCGGGACGCTCGATCAGGGCGACATCGCGATCTGCGGCGACTGGATCGTCGGCACCCACGAGGACTATCGGGGCGTACGCTCGATCGAGAGCCGCGGCCGGATCGCCGTGCCCGGTTTCATCGACACCCACGTGCACGTCGAGAGCAGCCTGGTCACGCCGGCCGAGTTCGAGCGCAGCGTCCTGCCGCGCGGCACGACCACCGCGATCTGCGACCCGCATGAGATCGCTAACGTGCTGGGGGTGGCGGGGCTGCGCTACTTTCTCGATGCCGCGCCGAGCCTCTGCATGACCCTCAGGGTCCAGCTCAGTTCCTGCGTGCCGGCGACCGATCTGGAGACCTCGGGCGCAAGCCTCGGGGCCGAGGACCTAGTGGCGCTGCGCGACCATCCGGCGGTCCTCGGTCTGGCCGAGATGATGAACTTCCCGGGCGTCCTCGCCAAGGATGGGGGGGTGCTCGACAAGCTAGTCGCGTTCGCGGGCTGGCACATCGACGGCCACGCGCCTCTGATGCGCGGCTACGACCTCAACGCCTACCTGGCCGCGGCGATCCGTACCGACCACGAGAGCACCAGCTGCGAGGAGGCGCAGGAGAAGCTCAACAAGGGCATGCACGTCCTGGCGCGCGAAGGCAGCATCGCCAAGGACGTCGCGCGCCTGGCGCCGCTGCTGACCGATCAGACCTGGCCGTTCTTTGCCTTCTGCACCGACGATCGCAACCCCCTCGAGATCGCCGAGGAGGGCCACATCGACTTCGCGATCCGCGAGGCGATCCGCGCGGGCGCGCCCGCGATCGCCACGTATCGGGCGGCGAGCTTTGCCGCCGCGCGTGGATTTCGCCTGTTCGATCGCGGCCAGATCGCGCCCGGCCAGCGGGCCGACATCGTGCTGCTCGACGATCTGGAGAGCTGCGCCGTCAGCCAGGTCGTCTGCGGCGGCGTCCTGATCGACGACCGCGCGTTCGAGGGCCGAGGAGTCACGCCCCCGGTCGGCTACGGCTCGATCAGACGGCAGCCCGTGAGCGCGGAGGTGTTCGCCGTGCCCGCAAGCGGCCCCTCGGGCCCGGTCATCGGCGCCATCGAGAACTCACTCCTGACCGAGCACCTGACCCTGACGCTGCCCTACCGCGATGACTGTCGCCTCGCCGATCCGGCGCAGGGCGTGCACAAACTTGCGGTGCTCGAGCGATACGGCGTCAACGGCAACGTCGGACGTGGCTTCGTCAAGGGCTTCGGCGGGCTGCACGGCGCGCTGGCCAGCAGCATCGGCCACGACAGTCACAACATCATCGTGGTCGGCGACAGCGATCGGGACATGGCGCGCGCCGTGAACCGACTGATCGAGCTGCAGGGGGGAGCGGTCGCGGTGACCGATGGTCGGGTGCTGGCGGAGCTGCCGCTGCCGATCGCGGGTCTGATGAGCGATCAGCCGTTCGAGGAGGTCGAGGCGAAACTGCGCGCGCTCCGTCAGACGACCCGCGATATGGGCTGCACCATGGCGGAGCCGCTGTTGCAGCTCGCCTTTCTGCCGCTGCCGGTGATCCCGCACCTGAAGCTCACCGATCGCGGCCTGGTCGACGTCGATCGCTTCGAGCTGCTCGCTGCCTGACGCCAGCTCGGGGCAAAGTTCGGGCCGTACCCACGCGAACTGGGCGGTGCACCCGGCGGTGCTGGATCAGAACAAAGAGGCCCCGAGCGCGGCACGCGCCCGGGGCCAGCGTGACCCGGTGCTCCTCTGAGGGAGGCGGCAGGGAGCGCCCGGGCGCTCTTGCGCCGCGTCAGGCCGCGAGCGCCTTGAATTCGTCGAGATTGGCGGCGAAGCGCCCGGCGAACTGCTCGCTCACGCGCCGCTGCGCCGCGACCGCCAGATCTGCACTCTGCCTGGCGACAGCCGCGGCCTTCTCGCTGGCGGCGACGATGTCGGCGATCACCGCCTCGGGCTTCTTGGGCTCCTTGGCGCGGAGCGCCGCCTCGATGTTGGCGACGGTTTCCTCTGCGAAGCCGTGCTGAACCTTGGCGATCGCCTGTGCGGCGTCGACCAGGACGGTCTGGGCCTCATGCACGACGGCCAGGTTGGCCTTGTACGAAGCGAACAGAGCGTCGATGTCGACCTTGGGCAGCTTGAACTCGGGGACCTTGAACTTGGTGACCGGGCCCTGGACGGTCGGGGTGGTTGGCTTGGGCATCGTCGGAACTCCTTTGTGTTGCATTGCAGCAATGAGATAGGGACGACTTTGCCTGGTCTCAACATTTGTTATGCTGCACTGCAGCATGAATCGCCGCGGCAAGCGGTCGCACCCCGAGCGGCGCCGCTGAGCGAGCTCCGCTCTCGGCGGCTTTCCCTCGCGGGCGATCCTGCTCTAGGTTTCCGTGATCGAAGACGTCATCGAGGGAGGTCGTAACCATGCTGTTCGTCGTGACGGCGCTCGATCGCCCCGGAGCCTTGGAGCATCGGACCAGGCACCGGCCGGCGCATCTCGACTACCTCAAGGTCAAGGCTGGCCAGATCCGGGCGGGCGGCGCCCTGCTCAACCAGAACGACCAGCCGATGGGCAGCATGCTGATCATCGAGGCCGCCGATCAGGCCGCCGCCGAGGCCTTCGCTGAGGGTGATCCGTTCAATCGGGAGGGCGTATTCGAGCGGGTCGAGATCCGGCCCTGGCGGGCCGTACTCGGTACCTGGGTCGAG
>JBKPDM010000039.1:0-6059 GCA_046727895.1 Pseudomonadota bacterium
GATCGACATAGGCAAGGCCCAGATTGCCGAGCGCGGCGCCCTCGCCCCGCCGGTCGCCGACCTCGCGCGCGATCGCGAGGTGCTTCTCGTGGTAATCGATCGCCCGCCGCGGCTCGCCGAGATCTCTATAGGCCAAGCCCAGATTGCCGAGCGCGGCGCCCTCGCCCCGCCGGTCGCCGACCTCGCGCGCGATCGCCAGGTGCTGCTCGTGGTAATCGATCGCCCGCCGCGGCTCGCCGAGATCTCTATAGGCTGAGCCCAGATTGCCGAGCGCGGCAGCCTCGCCTTGCCGATCGCCGAGCTTGCGGCAAGCCATCAACTGAGCCTTGAGCCACTCGCTCCAGGCACGCGGAGTGAGGCGCAGATTCAGCACGTAGAGGCCGGCGCTGGCGTACCCAGCGGACAATCGCGCAGCGTCGTGGGAAATCTCGATGCGCTCGGCCGACCACGCCTGCCCCGCAGCGATGTTGCGCTGTTCCAAATCGAAGAGGGCAAGGCTGTCGCGGACAGCCTCGCCACCCTTCAGATACAGCCTGTCGGCCGCTGCAAGCACCTTGCAGTAGTGCTGAGCGTGGCGAGCCGCCACTTCTCCAAGCCGCCGCTTGACGGCAGCCTCTTCCTCGCCAGCCAGCGGTAGCCTCGCCACGTCGCGCATCAGATCGTGGAGCCGGTAGCGGGCGTCTGCCTCGTCGTACAGCGCCATTCTGCGCCGAACCAGCTCACTGAGACCTCTTCGAGTGTTCGCTTCTGGCGTCTCCCAGACTGATGCTGCGGCGGAGCAATCGAAGCTCTGCGGGAAGACGGCGAGCATCCGCCAACGCTCGGCGAGCATGGAGTTGTCCTCGGCGAGCTTGCGGGCGCTTAGGCCCAGCGCCGCCTGCACGTCGAGGCGGGCGTCGCCCTCGATCTTCAGCAGGCTGAGGCGCTGACGCTCGTCTGCGAGCGCGTCGAGATACTCGCCGATCGTCCAGTCGCGGTTCAGCGCCAAGAACATGCCCGCGACCCGGAGCGCCAACGGTAGGCGGCCGCAGCGTCCGGCAAGCGTGTCCAGCTCGTCACCGCTGGCCGGTCGACCCGCGAGCACGACGCGCAGGAGATCGCGCGCTTCACCCGGCTCCATCACGTCGAGCCGGAGGTTCTGGAGGCCTGGTGCCGTAATCATAAGGCGCGAGGTGATGATCAGAAGCGTCGTCGGCGCGCGCCATTCGACCAGCGGCGTCACCTGTGCTGTGTTCTCGGCGTTGTCGAGCAGCAGCAGCACCCGCTTGCCGTCGAGGCAGCTCCGATAGAGGCTCTGTGCCAGCCCGATCTCTGGCGCCACCTGCGCGGTCGGCTGGAGCGCCTGGATGACCCGGGTCATGGCAGCGAGCGGGGTCAGCGGCTGTGGAGACGTACCGCCCATATCGACGAAGATCCGTCCGTCCGGTGCGGCATCCGCCAGTTGGTGCGCGACGTGCAGCGCTAGCGCTGACTTGCCGACCCCGCCCATGCCGGCGATCGCCGTCACCGCCGCGGTCCCGCCATCCGCAGTCAGGATCTTCGTCAGCCGCTTGATTTGATCCTCACGCCCCTGAAAGTCCGGCAGATCGGCCGGCAGGTGCTGGGGGGAGACGCCCGGCCTCTCCGGCGGTGGTTTGGGCCTTTGCTCGAAGCAACGGCGGACGCTTTGGGCCACGTAGCCGCAGCGGTAGTCGTCACGCTGTTTCGGCTTACAGATGGCACCGTGGTCGGTGTCGACCGCATAGCGTGCGATGCCGGGCACGCCGATGTCGCCGGAATCCTGGGGCACTATCATGCCGACCGTGGTCGGCTTCGTCTCGTAAAAGCAGTGTGGGGTAACGCCGAGGGCTGCGGCATGGCCGGCGAACCAGTCGTTCAGGTCCTTCAGCAGCCCGTTGTGGGTCTGGAGATCCCGCGCCGAAGGGCTGGCACCGAGATACTTGCCCAGGCGGAACAGGCTGTCGGCTAGGTCGGCGCCCCGGTGCGGTGTGCCGAGAAACACTATGGCCCTGATCTGCTCCGCGAGCCGGCGCCAGTCCTCGATGCTCTCGTCCTGCGTCTTGCGCAGCATCTGCTTGATGACGAGCCCGCCCAGGCTGTGGCAGATGAAGACGATCGGCCGCTTGCCGATGCCCTTGCCCAACAGCAGTGCGAGAATGTTCTGCGCCCGCTCGACCAGGGGAAGCGATGGCCCAAGCCACTTGGCCGGGGCCGCCTCGTATTCGAGGCAGTACACCTGAACCTCCGGCACCTCTTCGGCCAGCCAGTAGGGCCAGGAGTCCTCGCGCTTGCTGCTGTGCTGCCACGTCGTGAACGGATCGCCGCCCAGGCCGTGGACGAAGATGACGTCCGCACGGGGCTCGTCCTTTCCAGTCCGAGGGATTCGATACAGTTCGCTCATACGGTCTTGCGCGATTGGACGACCCGGTCAATCAACCTCTAATTTGCCGCAATTGCGCGCAGGAGTCACGCTGGTCTCTCGGAAGTTTCACATGTCATCTACGTACATGTCGCAATTACGCAAGATTGTTTGTCGCTGACGCGCCTCCAGACTGGCGCGTGGGTGTGGGCACGAGTCCCTGCATGCTCGCGGGGGTGGCGCATGGGTGACGCATGGCTGGCGCATGAGTGGCGCATAAATGCGTCACCCCTGGCGCATATATGCGTCAGTTTGCCGTGAACATAAGGCCAACAGTGTCGCATTTGCGCCCCCTGGCGTCCGCCGCTCGATTCGATCTGGTTCCGGTTATGATTTCATGAGTTCTTGGTATCGTCTTGGGACGTAGCATCCGATCGCTCTTGCCTCCGCGTAGTGATTTTCGACCATAGTCGAATTTACTACACGACCGGCACGCGATAACAGTAAAGGTCGAAGTCAACTCTCAGCGGCGACTGGCGGAACGGTGGCGTCGCGACCTGGCGATGCGCTGGGCGCGGGCGCGGATGTTCTCGGTTCGGGCCCGTTGATCGGCGGGGCGGGCGGCCGGCGCTTCGCGCACGCCGAGCTCCGCCGTCTCGAGGCGGCGGATCTCGTCGCGGAGACGCGCGGCCTCCTCGAACTCGAGGTTGGCCGCGGCCTCCTTCATCCGCGCCTCGAGCTCGCCGATGTAGGCCTTGAGGCTCTTGCCGGCGAGCGCCGCGGGCGCGTCCGCCCCGAGATCGATCGTCACGTGGTCGCGCTCGGCCACGTGCCGGAGGATGTCGCCAATCTGCTTTCTGATACTTTCTGGCGTGATGCCGTTCGCCTCGTTGAACGCCTGCTGCTTGGCGCGCCGGCGGTCGGTCTCGCCGATCGCGCTCTCGAGCGAGCCGGTCATCCGGTCGGCGTAGAGGATCACCCGGCCCTCGATGTTGCGCGCCGCCCGCCCGATGGTCTGGATCAGCGAGGTCTGCGATCGCAGATAGCCCTCCTTGTCGGCATCCAGGATCGCCACCAGGCCGCATTCGGGGATGTCCAGCCCCTCGCGCAGGAGGTTGATCCCGACCAGGACGTCGAACACGCCAAGGCGCAGATCCCGGACGATCTCGATCCGCTCCAGGGTGTCGATGTCGGAGTGCATGTAGCGCACCCGGATGCCGTTCTCGTGCAGATATTCGGTCAGGTCCTCGGCCATCCGCTTGGTCAGCGTGGTGACCAGGACGCGCAGGCCGCGCGCGGCGCACTCGCGGCACTCGGCCATGAGATCGTCGACCTGGCTCTCGACCGGGCGAACGAAGCACCGCGGATCGATCAGGCCGGTCGGGCGGATCAGCTGCTCGGTGAAGACGCCCCCGGTCTGCTTCAGCTCCCAGGGGCCGGGCGTGGCCGAGACGAACAGCGTCTGCGGCCGCATCAGGTCCCACTCCTCGAACTTCAAGGGCCGGTTGTCGACGCAGGACGGCAGGCGGAAGCCGAACTCGGCGAGGGTCGACTTCCTCTGGAAGTCGCCCCGGTACATGCCGCCCAGCTGCGGCACCGAGATGTGGCTTTCGTCCACGATCAGGAGCGCCTTGTCCGGGATGTACTCGAAGAGCGTCGGCGGCGGCTCGCCCGGCCGGCGCCCGGTCAGGTAGCGGGAATAGTTCTCGATCCCGGCGCAGCTGCCGGTCGCGGTGATCATCTCGAGATCGGCGATCGTGCGCTGCTCGAGCCGCTCGGCCTCGAGCAGGCGGCCGCCCGCTCGGAGCTGCCCGAGGCGCTCCTTGAGCTCGACCTTGATCGCCTCGGCCGCCTCGGCCAGCGTCGGCTTGGGCGTGACATAGTGGCTGTTGGGGTAGAGGCGCACCCGCTCGAGCACATCGGTCTTCTCGCCGGTCAGCGGGTCGAACTCGACGATCGCCTCGATCTCGTCGCCGAAGAGCGAAAGGCGCCAGGCGCGGTCCTCGAGATGCGCCGGGAAGATCTCGATCGTGTCGCCGCGCGCGCGGAAGGTGCCGCGGTGGAAGTCGAGGTCGTTTCGCCGGTACTGCAGCTCGACCAGGGCGCGGAGCAGCTTCGCGCGCTCGACCGTCTGGCCGCGCCGGAGGTTAAGAACCATCTTGGCGTAGACCTCGGGCGAGCCGATGCCGTAGATGCAGGAGACGGAGGTGACGATGATCACGTCGTCGCGCTCGAGCAGCGCCCGGGTCGCCGAGTGGCGCATGCGGTCGATCTGCTCGTTGATCGCCGCGGTCTTCTCGATGTAGGTGTCGGTGCGCGGCACATAGGCCTCGGGCTGATAGTAATCGTAATAAGAGACGAAGTACTCGACCGCATTGCTCGGGAAGAAGCCCTTCATCTCGCCGTAGAGCTGCGCCGCCAGGATCTTGTTCGGCGCGAGGATCAGGGTCGGCTTCTGCACGGCTGCGATGACCTGCGCCATGGTGAAGGTCTTGCCCGAGCCGGTGACCCCGAGCAGGACCTGATCCCTGGCGCCACCATTCACGCCCTCGACCAGCTCCTCGATCGCCTGGGGCTGGTCGCCCGAGGGACGGTAGTCCGAGCGCAGATCGAAGGGAATCCCGGCCTCCGGCCGCGCCTCGACCTGGTAGGTGAGGCTCGGGCTCTCGGCCAGAGCGGTCAGCAGATCGAGGCTCTCATCGGGCGGCGCGGGCATGCTTTGGGCTCCCTCCGGACCACCGCAAAGATGGCACCTTTGCCCTCCTCGCGCCAGCCCCCGGCGATGCCCACCGATGCCCCTCCGGCAGGCCCGGGAGGCACTCCGGCCCGTCTGTAGTCAAGTCAACGCCCAAAAACGGAGTCCCCGATCAACTTTGCCGTGACTTGGACTGTCGCATCGATGTCGCATGAGTGGCGCGTATATGCGGCAGGGTGGCGCATATATGCGCCACTTTTTACTGAGCCTCTTCAAGTAATGAGAGATTGACGCGGGATTTACTCCGCTGCCCCGCCGCCCGACCCCGCGGCGCCGGCAGCCCACACCCCAGAAACGGCGGATTTCCGCCAATGTGACCGCACCCGCCACACACGAATTGCCCTCACACAGTACAACCCACATTCGATCGATGCGACAGTTGTGACGCAAAAATGCGTCAGGTGTCGCATGGTTCGATTTGCCGAAAATGCCGTACAAAATTTCATCATTCCCGAAGAATTCATCGCGATTTTGCTGCGCATATGTTCGATCTCGATGTTGTCGCATTCAGGCAGGAGTCTTCGCGATGTGTTACACATCGATCCGGTGTGGCTTTGTCGAAAGCAGGCGCTCGACCAGCTTAACGATCTCGTCGGCAACGCTGTCGGTGTGCAGGGCGTCTCGCTGCCGGGGGGGGACCGGCTGGGCGGCAATCGCCGAGGGAATGTTAACCGGATATTAACCTTCTGACGGTTAACGATATCTTTGGATGGTCCATGCGACCTTGGGAATCCATGCCGCGATTCGCCGGAGGACAAGCGGGCGTGGCTGGGTCAAAGGGCGAAAAAAGGAGGGCGTGGCGGCGTGGCCGGGTAAGAGGCTGGCCGAACGCGCAGGAGGCGCGCCTGGTGCTGGCACCCGAGGCCAAATTTTCGCCGCACGACTGACGGCTTCTTGTCTGACAACTTGTCAGGGCGACAAGGGGGCGGCGCGGCGGGGTGGGAG
>JBKPDM010000040.1:0-2218 GCA_046727895.1 Pseudomonadota bacterium
CCCAGCAAAATAGTCCATGTTGCGCTTCTCCTTCTGATGCTTGAGGCCGCATATGCGGACCTCGCTTTCATCATCAGCCTAAAGCGCAGCACCCTAATCTTTAGCTATCCACAAGCTGGCAGGCCGATTACCCCATCTTTCTGGGGTACAGCGGTCGCGAAATGCTCGCTTTGAGACTTTCTCATTTTGGACCCACGAGAGACATTGGCCGAGTCGAAATCCCGCAATGCAGCAGTCTCCCGAGATGGGGAGGTGTGCTATCCTTTCGGTTGGAAGCACGGGAGGCACTGGTAGTGAAACGGCGCGACTTCATCACGCTGCTCGGCGGCGGGGCAGCAGGCTGGGCGCTCGGAGCAAGCGCGCAGCAGCCGCCGATCCCTTCGATGGGCTTCCTCAACAGACGCGTCCCTTGAAGTGTTCGTGGACCGTCTGCGTGCATTCCACCAGGGCCTCAAGGAGACCGGCTTTGTTGAAGGAGAGAACGTCGCAATCGTGTACCGCTGGGCTGAGAATCGGCCTGCGTGAGGAACTGGTCTCGAAGACGTACCGGCCCAATCCGGACACGCCGGTTCTCCTACAACGTCGTCTATGGGGAACGCGGCATGCCGATGAGCGGGGACGGAGCTACCGCGCCCATCCTCGACTCTACCTCAGCCGCCGAAAACCAATCCGGTGGTATGTCCGCAGTGCGGAAATCGTGCTGCATCGATCCACAACGATTTCGGACACCTCTACACGCGCGCGCGCGCATGGACGGGCGCGGTCTGCGTCGGCCGGGGTGCGAGACCGAGCAGCTGGCGCGCTTCCGCTACCGTGGCGATCTTGCCGCCGAGGTCCTCAATGATGCGCGCCGACTTCTCGACAAGCGCGGCGTTGCTAGGTGTCGATTTGCCCCTGGCGAGGTGCACTGTGTCCTCCATTCCGATGCGGCAGTGGCCACCAAGGATGAAGGCCTGTGCCAGCATGGTGAAGGAATGCCGTCCGGCACCGAAGCCCGCCCACTCGCACGGCTGCGGCAGCATCGACTTGACGAGGCACATGACCTCCGGCGTCGAGGCCAAGCCGTACTTGATGCCCGTGACGATCTGGAACAGCGCCGGCATCTTGAGCGTGCCGTCGGCGACGAGATCGTACGCCAGCATGACGTCGCCGGTGTTGAAGATCTCGAGCTCCGGCTTCGAGCCCGCGGCGTACATGCGCTCTGCCATGGCTTTGATGCTGCGCGGCGAGTTGATTACCGCCCCTCCGCCAAACCACTGCGTGTTGAGATCGAGCGTGCAGATCTCAGGTCTGAGCTCGACGATGTGAGCGGTGCGGATTTCCGGCGTCGTGAGTACCGTGCCAGGAGCTGCCTTGGCAGGCTCGTCGTCGCTCGGGATGAAACGGCCGCCAGGGCCCGCCGTCAGGTTGATGATCAGGTCGGTATCGCTGCCGCGAATACGCTCGACCACCTCGCGATAGTATTCGAGCTTCATGCTGGGCCGCCCGCTATCCGGCTCGCGCACGTGGATGTGGCAGATGGCGGCACCTGCCTTTGCCGCACCGATGCAGGCCTCCGCGATCTCCTGCGGCGTGACCGGGAGCGCAGGGTTTTGTGCGCGAGTCGGAAAACTGCCGGTGACGGCGCAGGTCAAAATGGTCGGCTTCATGACTCTTCCCCGGATTGTGTCCCGCGCGTCACTCGGGTGGAACTTCATCGAGACGCCGTTGATGCAATAGCGCAGTCCCGTCGGCTGCGGCCTATCGATCGTATGAAGGCGTCGCGCCCTTCCGTCAACCCGCAGAGTAGCTGCCGATGACCAAGGAAGGCCGCAAAATCTGGGTCGCTATCCACCAACAAGTTTGCCTGACCGCACCGAGAGATAAATGATGTCGGTTTCTGGCACGAAGTGTGAGTGCCGCCCCGGCGTCCTTACGACTGCTATCGAATGAGCAGCGGACTCGCTGCGGAGGTACTCCTTTGGGCTGTTCATGACCCAAGGCGGACCTCGCATGGTCAGACGCAAACGTCCGGATCGGGTGGAGCGGACCTCAGCTTTCCGGTTGCAGCTCATCCGCTCCCCCGGATTTCATCGGCCGATAATGCGCGTCGCGACCTCAGGCGACAGAAGACGTCCGTTCAAGAACGCTCCAGTCAAACTCGCGCGCCCAGTCTGCAAAACTGTGCCAGCGGACCTCCGAAAAATCCCTACGCAATGCGGCGATATCGGCGTCGTAG
>JBKPDM010000041.1:0-20597 GCA_046727895.1 Pseudomonadota bacterium
GTCCAGCCCCCTTGATACGAGGGAAGCCGGCCGCCGGGGCCGCTTCCTCGGATCGTCCTCAGGCGTGCGCTCGGGTGCCCTCGTGGCGAACCGCCCAGAGTTCCCAGGCCGCGAGCACGACGACCAGGATGCCCACGATGACGTGGTCCCAGGTTACGATCGCGGCTGCACTGAACTTCAGGACCCAGGGCGCGACGATCAGCCAGATGCCGAGCAGACCGTTCAGCCAGTCCTGCCACTCGGCGTACATGGCGATGGCCCAGATCGAGAGCGCGGCGATCACGATGGCGACGATCCAGGCATTCCAGGTGGCCGCGGTCAGATTGGCGACCGGCATCACGGGCTGCGCCGTGGCGCCGGCTGCGGCCTGGCCGGTTGCTTCGGCCGGCATGCCGAAGGCGAAGCGCAGGACCCAGGGGGAAACGAACAGCCATACCGCCAGCACGAGCATAACCCAATCGCGCCAGCGATCAGCTTGAACCTTGCTAGCCATGGTTCAACTCCTCGCGTGACTCGACCCCGCACGGGTTTCGAGTTTGCCAGGAGAACTGGTCCACGCGGAACGCGCCATCAAGATCCCGCCCCCCTCATGGGCAGCGACCTCTTGTCGCCGGTGCGCGGCCCGATCGTTTGGCGGATCGGGCTAGAGCGCCCGGCCGCGCGAGGCGGGAACTGGATGCATCGATGCCTTCGGTGCTAGATTGGCCGGAAGCCGGGAGCGCATCCGGGCGCTCTTTGAAGGGAGGCATGGGAAGAGAGGATGGAATCGATGTTCAAGAAGATATTGGCTGCGACCGATGGCTCGGATCACGCCGAGAAGGCCGTGGACTGGGCGATCGACCTCGCCGCCGAACACGGCGCGCGCCTGACGCTGCTCTTCGTCGCGCCCCATCGGGTCGTGCCGGCGGAGATGCGGCGCATGGCCGAGATCGAGCACATCGTCGAGCCCGGACCGCACGACGTGCCCCGCGTCGCCGACCCGGCCTATCCGTCCGGAGCGATCGGATCGCCCGAGCTGGAAGAGACCGTGGTCAGCAGCGCCCGGATCTACCACGAGCTCGGCGAGCGGCTGGTCGACGCCGCCAAACGCCGGGCCGAGGAGCGCGGCATCACCCAGGTCGAGACCCGGGTCGAGCACGGCGATCCGGCCGACCAGATCATCCAGGCCGCCGAGCGCGAGGGCGCCGATCTGATCGTGATGGGCCGGCGTGGCCTCGGCGATCTGAAGGGACTGCTGCTTGGCAGCGTCACGCACAAGGTGTGCCAGCTGGCGAACTGCGCCTGCCTCACCCTGAAGTGATGTCGCCGTAGCGCCCCAGTCCGCTCCGGCCGGCATAGCCTCTCGCCAACCTGAGCGCTCGCAATGAGCGGGGCCGGCGCGGAGCGACACCGCCGTCCGCCACGATATCGACGGCAAGGCCGGCCCGCGCCGGCGCCGATCAGCCTCGTCCCGGGCCAAGCCGATGTTCTTTTACGCTTCGAAAGTGCTCTGGCTCCTCATTCAGCCGAGCAACCTGCTCCTCCTGCTGCTCCTCGTGGCGGTGCTCGGCCTGCTGCTCGGGCGGCGGCGCTTCGCCATGCCCTTGCTTTGCGGGGTCACCGCAATCCTGGTCGTCGTCGGTGTCCTGCCGGTCGGCGAATGGCTCCTGACCCCGCTCGAGGATCGCTTTCCCGCCGTGAGCGAGCTGCCCGATCGGGTCGACGGTGTGATCATGCTCGGCGGCGCGGTCGACCTGCCGGTGGCCGAAGACCGCCACCAAATCGCGCTGAACGACCATGCCGAGCGGCTCACGACGCTGATCGAGCTCGCTCGGCGCTATCCGGATGCCCGTCTGGTCTTCACGGGGGGCCAGGACTGGCTTGCCGGCACGACGCTCAGCGAAGCCGAGGGGGTGCGCGAGTTCTACCGGCGGCAGCAGTTCGACACCACGCGTATGGTGTTCGAGAGCCGGGCGCGGGACACCTACCAGAATGCCGTGTTCAGTAAGCAGCTGGTGCACCCTCGCCCGGGCGAGCGGTGGCTGCTGGTCACCTCGGCAGCGCACATGCCGCGCGCGATCGGCGTATTTCGCGCGGTTGGCTGGCCGGTCAGCGCCTATCCGGTCGACTACCAGACGACGGGGCGCTACCCCGTCTGGCGCGGCTTCGATGCTTCGCGCCACCTCAAAGAGTTCGACGATGCGATCAAGGCTTGGGTCGGTCTGCTTGCCTATCGCCTGAGCGGTCGGACCAGCGCCTTGCTGCCCGCACCCTGAGATCGGCGGCGCGCGGCGCCCGGCCTGGCTAATGCGCCATGATCACCGGGACCTCGGCCGCGCCGAGGATGTGGCTGGTGGCGCCGCCAAAGATCATCTGGCGCAGCCGGCTGTGGGTATAGGCGCCCTTGAGCAACAGGTCGGTGCCGGCCGCGGCGGCTTCTTCGAGCAGCGCCGCGCCGACAGGCCGGCCGCCCGCAGCGACATGCCTGGCGCGCGCCGCGATGCCGTTGCGGATCAGGTTCTGCGCGACCTCGAGCCCGGTCGGACCGGGCACCATGCCCTCCTCGACGCTCAGCACCAGCACCTGCTCGGCTGCGGTGAGGAAGGGCATCGCCAGCGCGATCGTGCGCGCGGTCTCGGTACTGCCGTTCCAGGCGACGGTGATGATGTTGCCGAGCGCCTGCGGCACTCTCGGCGGGGCGATCAGGATCGGCCGGCCGCTCTCGAACAGTGCCGCCTCGAGGGCGCTCATCGAGGGCGCCGCCGCGCCCGCCACCGGCCGCCCGACGACGATCAGGTCGAACACCCGGCCGAGGCTGCCCAGAACCTCGCTGCCGGGCGAGACCTCCTCCTGCCAGTCGGCGACCGGGCGTTCACCCGCGAGCACGTCCCGGCCCACAGTGACGTCGTGGTCGCGCATGAAGGTCTCGAACTGATTGCGCAACCGGCGGCTCAGCTCGCGGTCGGCGCGCTCCAGGTCCTCGACGATCTCGGTCGCCGGGATGAAGGCGCCCTCGGGGGCAACCGGCACCATCCGCGGCATGCCTGGCCGCACGTGTACGCCCGAGACGCGGGCGCGAAACCGCCCGGCAACCAAGAGCGCCGAGGTCAGGACGGACGGCAGTCCCGCGTGCTCTTCGAGGTGAACCAGAATTGTGCCCATGGTCATGGTCGTCGCTCTCCTGACCGCCGGGGCCGATCGCCCCCCGCCATCGTGCGGCAGCGATCGCCGCGCCGCGGCATCGGATCGGCTATGGCCAACGGCTTCGGCGAAGTCAAACTCTCGCCGAATTCGACCGGACTTTCCAGCGCAACTTGCACAGGCCGCGCACCCGGCTGCAGCGCAGGCCCGGAGACCGGCCACTCACGGCGAGGCCGTCTATCGAGACGCCGAGCCCGATCTCGCGTCATTTCGAGAGGCTGCATGGGCGGCGATCTGAGGCCAGACAGGCCAGCGCGAGCGGGCCGAAGGCGACCCCGGTGCCGAGCGTGGCAAAGCACGCTGCCCAGGACAGGATCGTCGCGCCGCCCCCGGTCACATCCAGGACCAGACCCGAGGCGAGCGGGCTGAGAAAGGCGGTGAGAGAGCCGATCGTGCTGTGCAGCGCGAGGGTGATGCCGCGGCGCTCGGCCGGCGCAGCACTGACTGCACCGACCGTGAGCGAGGCGCTGTCGGTCATCACGGTCGCGCCGTAGAGCGCCAGCAGGGCGGCGGTCAGCCAGAAGGGGAGCGCGGCGCTGAGCCCGACCACCGCAGCGAGGACGGCCGAGCCCAGCATCAGGCCGATCAGCACGCGCCGGCGCCCGAAGCGCGTAGCGATCTCGTTGCCGGCGACGCTCGCCGGCAGACCGAGCATGAGAATGGCCGTCGCCACAATGCTGATCGCGACCGCGCTGATCGCGGCCGTCTGACGGGTCGCGGCGAAGACCATGAAGGCGATCAGCCAGGTGCGGAAGCCGAACAGCTCCCAGGTATGCGCGCCGTAGCCGAGGATGTAGCCCATGGCCTCGCGATTGCGCAGCACCAGGCGGAAGTCGAGCAGGTCCCTTAGGGGTCGCTCCGGCGCCGCCCTGGTCACCGGCCGCAGCCGCCACCCGACCAGCAGCGCCGCGAGCAGCGGCGCGATCCCGGCGAACGCGAACGCCGAGCGCCAGCCCGCCCAGCCATTGACCAGGCCCGCCTGCAGGAGCGAGAGGCTGGTGCCGACCGAGAAGGTCGCCGTGTAGAAGGACTGGTAGCGGCTCGCGTGCTGGCCGTCGATGCGATCGGTCAGCGCCTTGAGGCCCGGCATGTAAGTGCCGGCGAGCGCCAGGCCGCTCAGCACCTGAAAGGCAAGCGCACTCCAGAGACCTGCGGCGAGCAGCGCGAAGCCGAGCGAGGAGAGACTGGCGACGAGCGCGAACGTGACGACGATGCGGCGGGCATCGACCCGGTCGGTCAGGCTGACCAGGAGCGGCACCCCCGCCATGTAGCCGGCATAGGCTGCGCCGCTGATCCAGCCGGCTTGCGAATGCGAGAGCCGCCACTCCGCGATCAAGGTCGGGATCAGCGCCTGGAAGGTCATCGTCCCGGCCATCGCCAGAATCTCGGCACCGCACAGGGTGGCCGCAACGGCGCGCCCTTTCGGCGGCAAGCCCGGCTCCTAGCTCTGATAGTCCGTGGCCAAATGGGCGAGACAGTCGCCGCGCTCCACCTGTAGGATCGGCCGCTTGCAGATCACTGTGCCCGCACCCTGGAAAGGCACCTCGAGCGCGGGCGTGGCCGGATCGTCGATGAAGTGGATGTAGCCCGCGGTTTGCCCGGCCCGAACCTGATCGCCGAGCTCGAAGGCCGGCTCGAACAGCCCGCGAGCGGGCGCGTGGACGTAGTATTCGGAGCCGCCGACCACCATCAGCCGCGGCTCGACGCCCTCGGCCTCGCCTGGCGACTTCTCGACGAGGCCGAAATGGGCGAGGAGATTACGCACGCCGGTACGCGCGACATCGAGTGTCTTCAGCGTCACCGTGCCCGCGCCGCCGAGCTCGGTGCCGATGCCGACGATGCCGGCCCGGTCGGCCGCCGCCAGAATGGTCCGGTCCTCGCGCAGATCGGTCCCGAGGTAGGCGATTGGCGCGCGGAACGCCTTCAAGGCGGCGAGCTTGGCCGCGAGCAGCGGATCGTCGGCGCCGTGTCGCCGGGTCATCGCGCTCGGAATGTAGTCGAGGGTCTTGCCGCCCGAATGCAGGTCGAGCAGGGCGTCGCACAGCGGCATGAGCGCGGTCTCGATGAAATGGGCGATCGCCGCCGTCGGCGGGCCGTCGGGATCACCCGGAAAGCTGCGATTGAGATTGCCGCCATCGATCGGCGAGCAGCGCTGGCCGGCCATGGCGGCCGGCAGATTGCTCGCCGGCAGGATGATCAGGCGGCCCCGGATCGTGGCCGGGTCGAGCTCGCGGATCAGTCGGGCAAGCATGATCTGGCCCTCGTACTCGTCGCCGTGATTGCCGGCGCCGAGATAGAGGGTCGGACCGGCGCCGTTCCGGATCACGGCGATCGGGATGCCGATCCAGCCATAGGCGGAGCGGTTGCTGGAGTGGGGCAGCTGCAGGTGCGAGATCTGCTTGCCGTCCCGCTCGAAGTCCACGAAGCATCGGATCCGCGTCGCCCGGCCCATCGCTGGCCCTCCGTCCTATAGTCGTTCGCCCCGCCCATAGCACGACCGCTCGCACGCCGCGCGGCTGATGCGTCAGCGACACGGTCCGCGCGGATTCATTGACAGCGGCAAGTGCCGCCGCATACTCGGAACCAGCCTGGGTCAGATGTCGAGATTTGAGCGCCGGGGAGGGCGGGTTGGCCGGTGTCGGCTTGCCACGAACGTCGTCAGCGCTCGGGCTCTCGTCTCGCAAAGCCCATGTGCCGCGCGTCCGCGCCACGCACAGCGGCAGCGACGGCGCAAAGGCGGTGGCAGACCAACACGAATCGGGGAGTGCATGCGATGAAGACTGACGTGTACGACCGGCTGCTTCGGCTGCAGACGGCGCGGCGCAGCGTTCTCAAGGGGACGGCCGCGGTCGGCGCGGCGGCCGCGATGGGCGCGCTCGGGGCGCTTCCGAGGCGCGCGCTGGCGGAGGGCGATGTCCGGGCACAGATTCTGAAGATCCCGGGGGTCAACATGGGTTCGCCGACCGACGCCGACTGGCAGAAGGTCGGAGCGCTCTGCCTCGAGCCGACCAAGGCCAACGTCAAGGCCGGCGAGTTCAAGGGCGTCGAGCTCTCGTTCATGGGCATCACCAATCAGAATCTCCACAACTTCCTGTTTCGGGGGTTTCTGAAGCCGTGGGAGCAGTACACCGGCGCGAAGATCACCTGGATCGACCTTTCCCAGGCCGACTACAACCCGCGCCTGCAGCAGTCGATCGCGACCGGCACGGTCGATTTCGACATTTTGGAGATGGGGGCGCCGTTCGAGGGCGACGTCTGCGGCAAGGGGCTCGCTTCCGAGATGCCCGACTGGGTTGCCACCCAGATCGACATGGCCGACTATGTCGGTTATCTGAAGGCGCCGGTCGGAACCTGGAACGGCAAGGTCTACCGCATCTCGATCGACGGCGACTGCCACAACTTCAACTACCGCACCGACTATTTCGCCGATGCGGACCTGGCCAAGGCCTGGAAGGACGAGGGCCATAAGGGCGAATGGGGCCAGCCGAAGACCTGGCAACAGGTTCAGGAGGTGACCAAGTTCCTCAAGGGTAAGAAGGTCGGGGGCCTGGACGCCTACGGCTATCTCGATCCGCTCAAGCCTTGGGGTGGTTTCGCCTTCTATTTCCTCGGCAGCCGCGCGACCGCCTACGCCAAGCATCCGGACGACAAGGCCTGGCTGTTCGACATCGACACGATGAAGCCACGGGTCAACAACCCGGCCTGGGTACGCGCGATCCAGGATGTGCTCGACGTGATCCCTGCCGAGCCGCCCGATCAGATCAGCGCCGATCCCAACACCACCGGCTTCCAGCAATTCCTCGCCGGAACGGGCTCGATGCTCGCCTGGTGGGGCGACATCGGGTCCAACGCCAAGACCAACGACGCCTCGGTCATCGGCGACGTGGTCGGCTTCGACATCCTGCCGGGCTCGGACGACGTCTACAATCCTGCCAAGGGCCAGTGGGAGAAGCTGCCAAGCGGTCCGAACTATGCCCCGAACATGGCGTACCTCGGCTGGGGGGTTTACGTCATGGCCCGGGTCGACGGCGATCCGGTCAAGCACAAGGCGGCTTGGAGCGCCGCGGCGCATCTCGGTGGCAAGGATCTCTCGCTCTGGTGCGCGGCCTATCCGTCCGGCTTCCAGCCCTATCGCAACAGCCACTTCAACATCCCCGAGTGGGTGGCGGCGGGCTACGACGAGGCGTTCATCTCCGACTATCTCGCGTCGCAGTCCGACTCCTACAATCACCCCAATGCCGCGATCGAGCCGCGCATCCCGGGTATCTTCCAGTACTACAGCGTAGCCGAGGACGAGCTCGCCAAGATCTATGCCGGCCAGTTCGACGCTCAGACCGGCGCCGACAACATCGCGGCGGCTTGGGAGAAGCTCACCGACCAGATCGGCCGCAAAAAGCAGATCGAGCTTTACAAGGCATCGCTCGGGCTCTAGCGCCGCAAGCTGCGTGCGCGGCTGGCGGGAGCCTCACCGTCAGCCGCGCGGCGCGACCAGGTGTGACCTCGAAGATGGCCGCATCACAACTGGAGGGCGACCGACTGCACATCGTCGGGGCGGGCGAGCTGTCGCCCGCCCGGCGGTCGACCGGCCGGGCGATCCTGCTCCTCGCCTCGCTGGCACTCGTGGCGGTGCTCATGGCTCAGGTCCTGGACCAGGCCGGCATCATCGCCCTGGGCTTCGAGACCTGGCGTCCGCTCCTCTACGCCTTCGTGCTCTGGGCCATCGCACTCTGCGTCGCGCAGGCGATGATCCGCGGCGAGATGGGCCTGCGCGCCCTGTTCGTGCTCCCCGCGGTGCTGTTCACCGTCGCTATGGTGATCTTCCCGATGCTGTTCGGCATCTCTATTGCGTTCAGTGACTGGAACCTCAGCGCCTTCGCCGGCCGCCGCTTCAACGGTCTCGACAATTTTCGCCATATGATGGACGACCCGTTTTATTGGAACGCGCTGCGCAACATGGTCTATTACGTGCTGGCCGTGCTGGTCGAATATGCGATTGCGTTTGGCCTGGCTGTATTGCTCAACGCCCAGATTCGGGCGCGCAAGTTCTTCCGGGTCGTGTTCCTCATGCCGCTCATGTTGAGCCCGGTCGCCGTGAGCTGGATGATCGGCAAGTCGATGCTGGAGTACCGCTTCGGCCCGGTGACCACCCTGGCGCGCCATCTCGGTTGGGACAGTCCTGCGTTCTTCACCTCGCCTGAGATCGCGCGGCTCACCATCATGGTGATGGACGCCTGGACCTTCATTCCGTTGATGATGGTCATGCTGCTTGCCGGACTCCAGGCGCTGCCCAAGGAGGTGATGGAGGCGGCCGAGGTCGACGGCGCCAACGCCTGGCAGCGGTTCTGGAAGGTGGTGTTCCCGCTGATGCTGCCGGTCAGCGTTACGGCGATCGTGATCAGGATCATCTTCAAGCTGAAGCTCGCCGACATCATCATCAACGTCACTGCTGGAGGGCCCGGCGGTGCGACCGACTCGGTGACGAGCTTCATCTTTCGCGAGTACCGCGACCGCTCGAACGTCGGCTACGGCACGCTGCTCGCGATGGTTTACCTGGTTCTGATCATCGTCTTCGTGACCGCCTTGCTCAACCTGGTCAATCGCTGGCTGCGACGGGCCACATGAAGACGACTGCGCTACCCCTCAAGATGGCCGCCGAAAGCCAGATCGCGCTGCGCGGCAGTCACTACGCCAACCGCATTCTGATCTACGGCGCGCTGGTCTTCTGGGCGTTCGTCTGCCTCTTCCCGATCTATTGGACCGTGTCGACCTCGCTCAAGACGGCGCCCAATGTGATGCTGGGTGCCCTGTTGCCCTGGGTGGACTTCCAGCCGGACTGGAAGGGCTGGCGCTCGCTCGGGCTGTCGCCGGACACGATCGGCGCGACCTCGACGGTGCGGGACGAGTTTCTGAAGCGCTTCACGAACAGCATCGTCACCTCGCTCAGCGCATCGTGTCTGGCCGTGGTCATCGGCTCGCTTGCCGCCTACGGGCTCAGCCGCTTTTCGTATCGGTTCGGACCGATGCGGAACAAGGACATCTCCTTTTTCTTCCTGTCGCAGCTGATCCTGCCGCCGGTCGTCCTCGCCCTGCCGTTTCTGGTGCTCTACAAGGAGCTGGCGCTGCTGGACACGCGCGTAGGGCTGATCCTGCTCTATACGCTGATGGTGCTGCCGATCGTGATCTGGGTCATGCGCGATCAGTTCGGCGCGATCCCGATCGAGCTCGAGGAGGCGGCCCTGGTCGACGGCCTGTCGGTGTGGGGAGCGTTCCTGCGCATCGTCCTGCCGCTCGCGCTGCCGGGCATGGTGGCGGCGTTCATCCTGTCGCTGGTGCTGTGCTGGAACGAGTATTTCTTCGCCGCCCTGCTCACCAGCACGGACGCGAAGACCCTGCCGGTCATGGTGGCGAGCCAGACCGGCTCCCAGGGGATCAACTGGTGGTCAATGGCGGCGCTGTCGACGGCGGCGATAGCGCCGCTCGTCCTCGTGGGTATCTTCCTCGAGCGCTACATCATCAAAGGCATGACCGCCGGCGCGATTCGATGAACGCCGCACGCGCCGCCCTGCCGCAGGGGACCGGCTGGCGATGCCGCGATGAGTGATCCGTTCGATCTCGCCGGCCGCGTCGCTCTGGTCACCGGCGCCTCGCAGCGGCTCGGCCGGCGCTTTGCCGAGGTGCTGGCCGGACACGGCGCTGCGGTCGGCCTCGCGGCCCGGCAGGTCGCGAGGCTAGAGGGCCCGCGCGAGGAGATCGGGAGGCAGGGCGGCCGTGCCGCGAGCGTCGCGCTGGACGTGACCGATCACGGCGCGATCGAGAGCGCGCTCGATCGCGTCGAAACTGCCCTCGGCCCGATCGACATCCTGGTCAACAACGCGGGCGTCGCGGTCTCCATGGCCGTGCTCGAGCAGACCGAGGCCGACTGGGACAAGGTGCTCGACACCAACCTGAAGGGTGCCTTCTTCACAGCCCAGGCGGTCGCGAGGCGCATGGTGGCGCGCGATCCGAAACCGCCTGGGGCGGCACCATCGTCAACATCGCCTCGGTCCTCGCCCTCGACGTGGTCGGTCACCTCGCTCCCTACGCCGCATCCAAGGGCGGCCTCTGGCAGCTGACCCGGACCATGGCGCTGGAGTTCGCCCGCCACGACGTCCGGGTCAACGCCCTCACCCCGGGCTACATCGAGACCGAGATCAACCGCGACTTCCTGGCGACCGAGGCCGGCCAGCGCATGCGAAAGCGCATCCCGCAGCGCCGCTTCGGCGCCCCGCAGGATCTCGACGGCACGCTCCTGCTCCTCGCCTCGGATGCGTCCCGCTACATGACCGGCAGCATCATCGTGGTCGACGGCGGCCTGATGCTGGCCTGACGCCAGCCGCGACGCTTCAAAGGGCGAGTTGAATCCGCACCGCGCAGCCTGAGCCCACGATGGCCGCTCGCGCCCTCCGATGCTATCGTCGGGCCATGCAACCGCATCCCTGGCTGAAGCCGCTGCACCGGCGCATCGCGACGACGGCGCTCTGCGCGGTCTGGGTCGGCGTCGAGGTGTGGCTCGAGCCGGGCGGGCTCTGGTTCTGGCTGGCGGTCGGCGCCACCGCCTATGCGGTTTGGGATTTCTTCCTTTCGGGCAGCTATCGGCGGGCGTCCGAGTGAGTTTCGGGCACGCCGGTGTGCTCGCTGCTGAACTGACCAACCGGAAAATCGCCGATGAAGTCGAGGTGGCTGACCAGGCCCCGGCCGTCTCGCCACTCGTGCAACAGCAGGCCCGGAGGCTCGAGCACCCAGCGCGCCGGCGCGCCCGCGAGCGTCAGTTGCACCGCGTGCGCCACGTTCGGGCAGATCTGGGCGATGGTTCCCGCCCAGCGGCACTGCACCGAGCGGTGCACATGGCCGCAGAGGACCCGCTCGACCTGCCGGTGCCGGCCGATCGCCTCGGCGAGCGCCGCGCCGTCCTCGAGCATCATCGCGTCCATGTGATCGATGCCGGTCCTGAACGGCGGGTGGTGCAGCGCGACCAGGGTCGGACGCTCTGCCACTTCGCTGAGCCGTGCGTCCAGCCAGGCAAGCTGCTGCGGCCCGAGCCGGCCGGCCGGATCGCCCGGAATCAGGCTGTCGAGGCCGATCAGCCGGAGCGGCCCGAGGTCGACATCGAAGCAAAGTGGCCCCTCGCTCGCAAACAGGCCGAGGTGAGCGCACGCCGCCCGCATCAGCTCGCGATCGTCGTGATTGCCGGGGATTGGATAGATCGGCGCCCGCAGCCGTCCGAGCACGGCCATGAGCTCGGCCCAGACCGAGGCGTCGCCATCGTTGGAAAGATCGCCCGTAATCAGCACCCCGTCCACCGCCGGTTCGAGCGCGTTCAGGTGGTCGAGGGCACGCTCGAGGCAGCCGGCCGTGTCGACCCGGCCGAAGGCGAGCGTGCCCTTGGGCAGGAAATGCAGATCGGAAATCTGGGCAAGCAGCACCACCTACCTCACTCGCTGGATCCTCACGACTTGGCGGCCCGATGTTAGAGCAGCAAGGAGGCCGCGGTGAAAGTCCTGATCGTCGGCGCCGGCATTACCGGGCATGTAATGCTCTTTGGCGGCGAAGCGAGGCGGTGCGGCACGTTTCAGCGACCGGGCGCCGCCTGGCGGGGCGCGCCGCCATGGGGATCGCTGAAGCGACCGGTCGGGCCGTACGCGCCGATCATGCTCTGATGGGTGACCAGCCTGGAGCCGTTCCAATAGTGCAGGAGCACGGCCGGCGGCTCGCAAATCCAGGGGCCGCGCCCGTCGCCAAGGACCAGCTCGACCTGGTGCGCGATGCCGGGCGCGATCTGGGCGATGGTGCCGGCGAAACGCTGCTGGACCGGACGGTGCACGTGGCCGCAGAGCACGCGCTCGACCTGCGCGTGGCGCCCGATCACCGCTGCCAGATCATGCCGGTCGCGCAGCATCGACCAGTCCATGTGGCCGATCCCGGTCCGGAACGGCGGGTGGTGCAGGGCGACCACGGTCGGCTTCCTCGGCCGCTCGGCGAGGCGCGCGTCGAGCCAGGCGAGCTGGTCATCGCCAAGGACGCCGTACGGCCGGCCTTCGACCAGCGTGTCGAGCGCGATGATCCGGATCGGGAAGTCGTCGACCGTGTAGCAGAGGCGCCCACGGGCGGGCAGGCAGCCAAGGTGCGCGAAGGCGCGGCGCATCTCCGCGCGCCCGTCGTGGTTGCCGGGCAGCGGATAGTAGGGCGCCTCGAGCTCGGCCAGCATCGCCACCAGGGCGGCGAACACCGTCTCGTCGCCGTCGCTGGTCAGATCGCCGGTGATCATCACCAGATCGGGCGCCGGGTCGAGCGCATTCAGACGCGCGATGGCGCGCTCGAGGCAATCCGCCACGTCGACCTTGCCGAAGGCGAGCATGCCTCCGGGCAGGAAGTGCAGGTCCGACATCTGGGCGATCAGCATGACGCTCGTCCGGCTGGTTGACGCGACCGGGGGCGTGCAAGGCCCTAGGCCTCCGGCCTGGAATCTGCTGTTATCTGCAGCGGTCGACGAAAGGCAACCAGCGTCACTGGCAGCCAACTCTCGGAGAGACACATGCGTGCGCGCAGCGCGATCGCTCTGGCCCTCGGCCTTCTGGTCTGGACCGGTCCGGCCCGGGCGCTCGATCAAGTCACCTTCGGCACCAATTGGAAAGCAGAGCCCGAGCACGGCGGCTTCTATCAAGCCGTGGCGACCGGGATCTACGAGAAGTACGGCCTGGCTGTGACCATCCGGCCGGGCGGGCCGCAGGTCAACCACGCCCAGCTGCTCGCCGCCGGCAAGATCAACTTCAACATGGGCGGCAACGTGTTCGAGGCCTTCAACTACGTCCAGAACGACGTGCCGATGGTGGTAGTCGCGGCGATCTTCCAGAAGGACCCGCAGATTCTGATGGCGCACCCCGACCAGGGCTTCGAGAGCCTCGCCGACCTCAAGGGCCATCCGATCCTAATCTCGCAGGACGCGCGCACGACCTTCTGGGAGTGGCTGAAGGCCAAATACGGCTATACCGACGCCCAGATCCGCCCCTACACCTTCAACCCGGCGCCGTTCCTCGCCGACCCGAGCGCGATCCAGCAGGGCTATCTGACCTCGGAGCCGTTCGCGGTCGAGCGCGAGGGCGGCTTCACGCCGAAGGTCTTTCTGCTGGCGGATTCGGGCTACGACACCTACTCGACCACGATCGAGACCTCCTGGAAGCTCGTGAACGAGAACCCAGATCTGGTGCAGCGCTTCGTCAATGGCTCGATCGAGGGCTGGTACAACTATCTCTACGGCGATCCGGCGCCGGCCAACGCGCTGATCAAGCGGGACAATCCGGACATGACCGACGACCAGATCGCCTACTCGATCGCCAAGCTGAAGGAATACGGGCTCGCCGATTCCCGCGAAGCGCTCGAGCTCGGCATCGGCGCCATGACCGACGAGCGCTGGCAGAAGTTCTTCCAGTTCGCCGCCAAGGCCGGTCTCTACCCGGCCGATCTCGACCTCGCCAAAGCCTATACCCTTCAGTTCGTCAACCAGAAGGTCGGCATGGAGCTGAAGCCGAAATGAGGTTGCGACTGCCGGCCGGGAACCGACGGGCGTAAGGCAGGACCAACCATGCCGCTTCACCCCGCGCTGCGAAGGCTGATCGACCAGAAGCTCGCCCACACGGCAGCGCCGCAATGGGAGCTGCCGGTCGCCGAAGTGCGCACCGCCTTCTCGCGGCTATGGTCGGTGGAGATGACCGGGCCGCCCCTTGCAGTCGGACGGATCGAGGACAGAGCGGTGGAGCTGGATGGGTGGCGGATTCCCGTCCGCCTCCACATCCCGCAGGGCGCCCGGAGCTGGCCGGTGGCGGTCTATCTCCACGGCGGCGGCTACGTCAAAGGCGGCATCCAGGACAGCGACGCTTTCTGCCGTCGTCTGGCCCACACCACCCGGCACGCGGTGGCGGCCGTCGACTATCGCCTGGCGCCCGAGCACCGCTTCCCGGCTGCCCTCGACGATACTCGCGCAGCGATCCGCTGGGCGCTGGAGAACGCGGCGGAGATCGGCGCTCAGCCGGGCCGCGTCGTCGTCATCGGGGAGAGCGCAGGGGGCAACCTCGCCGCTGTCACGGCGCTTCTGGCGCGAGATCGGCGCGACCTGAACGTGGCATGCCAGGTCCTGCTCCAGCCGGTGCTCGACTTTACCTTGAGCTTCCCTTCGATCGACATGCCCGCGAGCGAATGCCTCGTGCCACGTGACGATCTGGCTTGGTACTATCGGACGTACTATGGGGTCGGAAGCCTTCGTGATCCGCTGGTTTCACCGATCTGGGCCGAGGATCTTTCCGGCCTGCCGCCGGCGCTCATCATCGCCGCCGAGTACGACAGTCTGCGCGACGAAGCCGAAGCGTATGCCGGCAAGCTGCAGGCCGCCGAAAGCGACGCCCGCTACTCCTGTTACGCCGGCATGGTCCATGGCTTCCTGCAGATGGGCGGGCTGCTCGATCAGGCGCAGCAGGCCATCGACGAGATCGCGGCCTTCCTTCGCCGCTAGCGAGGACTTGCCCCGGCGTTCTCACCTTGCGCCAGCGCGGGATGGGTCGAGCGCGGGCAAATGGCAAGTTGCGGTAGGGGCGAACCGCCCGCCTCATGCCGCCCCAGCCTTTTCCCGGGCTTGGCGGACGTCATTCCGGATCGTGACAGACCGCCTCGATGTTGTGCCCGTCGGGGTCGAACACGAAGGCGCCGTAGTAATTCGGATGGTAGATCTCGCGCAGGCCGGGCGGACCGTTGTCCCTCGCTCCGGCCTCGAGCGCGGCATCATAGAACGCCCGCACGGTCGCCCGATCCCTGGCGTGAAAGGCGACGTGCGCGCCGGCGGTCGACGCCTTGCCGCGGCCGATCCAGAAGTCCGGCTTGCCGCCTTGGCCGAATCCGGCGTAGGGGCCGGCTTCCGTCACCTCCATGACCAGCTCGTAACCAAGCGGCTTCAGGGCCGCGAGGTAGAACGCCTTGCTCCTGCCATAGTCCGAAACGCTGAGGCCCAGATGGTCGATCATCGCGCGTGCCTCCGGTGTCGTCGGTCCGTCGGTCCCGCCTGCAGGATGCCAGAACGGCTGCACTGGGGCCAGACGATGTCCCGGGTTCGGCGGGGGTGCTATGGGTCGCCTCGGAATGGCGGCAGGCCGCCGTTCAGCATAGGGGTCGGATGACATGCGCGCAGCGACGCTCCTCACGCGGACGCTGGTTCCGCTCCTCAGTCTCGCCGGCGTTCTGAGTGCGCCGGCCGCGGCGCAGAGCGAGAAACCGGCGTGGCAGAAGATCGACGCGGACGCGCTGGTCAGCGGCTGCTGGGCCCTCTCAAAAGAAGACCGGGACAGCGGGGTCACCCAGCGCATGCGCGCGGGGACGGTGCGGACGCTCGCATGCCTCGAGGCCACGATCATCCGCCAGGGTGCCGAGTTCTTTGACCCGCAGGTTATGGGCGAGGCGGAGACCCGACAGATCCTCGACGAGATCAGCACACCCTACGGCAAGCTCTATTGGGCCATGGCCGCCGGCCACAAGGGTTGCATCGCGGGTGGCGGCTGCGGAACGGTCCAACAAGTCGTGCCCGTGCTCGCGCTGGCCAACCTCTTCGAGACCGTCCTGCGCGACCTGGTCGCGCAGCGTAACCGGTACGAGCAATGAGGGCCGCAGGCCCGCCAGTGCGCGGCGGGACCCCGGCCGGGTGATTATGGCGGCGCGTGTCGCTCAACCATGCGCCTTAGCGTGATGAAAGGCACCTTGCCGACCAGCCGGTCGACGCACTGCCCGTCCCTGAACAGCAGGAGCGAGGGGATGCTCTGCACGCCGAGCTCGTCGGCAAGATCACCCTCGGCTTCGATGTCGACCTCGAGCACGGTGAGCCAGGGATGATCCTGGGCGATCTGTGCGACCATCGGCTTGACCGGCCGACAGGGCCCGCACCACGCCGCCCAGAAGTCGACCAGCACGGTCTCGTTTCCCTGCAGCGTAGCCCGGCAGGCGGCGCCGTCGGCGGCGAGCGGACGGCCAGCTGCGGTCATCGACGACACTACTCGGCGGCGACCTGGGGCTCGCCCAAGGGATAGGTCATGCCCTTCGGGTACTTGCTGTCCTCGGCGCTGTCGAGCCGCATGGTGATGTTGAACTTGTTGCCGAAGTTGAACACGCTGCAGGCGAAGACGAGCTCGACGATCTCCTCGTTCGAGAACTCTGCGCGCAGCTGGTCGTAGAAGGCATCGGGAATGAAGTTCGGATCGCCCGCCATGTACTCGGCGAGGCGCACGCCCAGCCACTCGCGCCGGCTGAGCTGGGTCGGGTCGATCTCGCCGAACACCGCCGCCTCCTTGGGCCGGACCGCGTCGCGCACGCCGGCCGCGCGCACCGTGGCGCAATAGGTGCACTGATTGATCTCGCCGGTCTTGAGCCGCATCAGCTCGAACAGAGAGGCGGGCAGACGGCCGGCCATGAAGAAGGCCGCGAAGACCGGCACGATCTTCTTCAGGAGATCCGGCTGCCGGCCGATCACGCCGAACATGGCGGAATCGTTCCACCACCCGTCGACCGCCTCCTGGAGCAGCTTGTTCACTTCGCGGTCCGGCGAATCGCCGGGCTTGAGCGGCTTGACGACTGACGACATGGCTTTGCTCCCTGGATTTGCGGAAAGATCGACGTCCGCTCCGCCCTACAGCCGGAGGCGGTCAGACGACACTCCCTCGCTGATATTGTCCCCAACGCGGATGGCTCCGCGGACCCGATCATGGCGCAGGCGCGCGCGTTGGGCAATCATGGTCGCGCGATCGTTACCCGCGCCGAGCCGCCGCGCTTCTGCTATGCTGACCGTCGGGCCCGGCTCGGAAGATGGGAGAATCGCCATCAGGTCTGCTCTGCATTTGCGCAAGGCGCCTCTCTCCGCTGTCGACCAGCTCGCCGCCCGCTACCGCGCCCGGCTGCTGGCGGCTTTGCCGGGCCAGGTCGAGCGGATCGTGCTGTTCGGCTCGCGGGCGCGCGGCGAGCCGCATGAGGACAGCGACTGGGATTTCGCTGTGTTCCTCGATCACGAGCCGACCCCCGACGACAGGCAGCGGGTGGGCGAGGTCGAGCAACGAATCACGGACGCCTGCGGCGACCTGATCCAGTCGCACGTGTTTGCGGGCCAAAGGTGGCTCGCCACCGATGAGCTCGCGTGCAACATTCGAGATGAAGGGTTGATCATTCACGGCCCGGATCACGTGCCCATGATTGAGAGGCCGGTGCTCGAGCACGCGCGCACCGCGCTCGCCAAGGCCGAGCGCTACGCTGACCAAGCTGCGCAGGCGCTGCCGCAGGCGCATGAGACGGTCGTCCACAATAGCTACTGTACGATGTTCCATGCCGCGCGGGCGGCGCTGCTGGCGGTCGAGGGTTCCGCCAGCACCAACCACGGCCGTGTGGTCGAGACCTTCGCGTATGGCAAAACGCCAGCGCCGAAAGGAGCTCCGCGAGCATGCGGCGACATTCAAGGTGGCCTACAAGTTGCGGATCCAGGCCGACTACGGCACGAATGACCTGACCGAGGCCGGGCGGCGGTTGCGGGAAAGCGTGGCGCCGTTTCTCGCCTTTTGCCGTGACCTCGTCGATGGGACGGCTGGCATCGATGCCCCGCGCCGGGTCCGTGAGTGATTGCCGCATCCGACCCGGGCCGTGCTATGGTCAGGCTGAACAGGGCTCGAGCTGGAGGAGCGATCGATGGCCGGGAGCGTGAACAAGGTGATTCTGGTCGGCAATCTCGGTCGCGATCCCGAGGTGCGCTATACGCAGGACGGCCAGAAAATCGTCCATCTGGCCGTGGCCACATCCGAGCGCTGGCGCGATCGCAACACCGGCGAGAACCGTGAGCGGACCGAGTGGCACCGGGTGGTGATCTTCAACGAGCGGCTCGGCGAGGTCGCCGAGAAGTATCTCTCCAAGGGTCGCTCGGTCTATCTCGAGGGCCAGATGCAGACCCGCAAGTGGACCGACCAGTCGGGTCAGGAGCGCTATTCGACCGAAGTGGTCCTGCAGCGCTTCCGGGGTGAGCTGGTCCTGCTCGGCGGCCGCGACGATGTCGGCGCCGGCCCTTCAGACGACGACACCGGCGACTGGGCGCGCACCCCAAGTCCGGGGCGCAGCCCGAGCCAGCCCGGCGCCGGCGGCACCCCGCGCCGCCAGGAGAAATCCGAGAACTTCGACGACCTCGACGACGAGATCCCGTTCTGATCGGCATGTCGCGGCGAGGACACCCGTCACGAGGCTTCGATCACCGGCGTCAGTCGCTGGCTGAGCGGCGGAGCTGCTCACCGACCCGATCTTCGAGCCAGCGGGCCAGCGCGGTGTGATCGGCTTCGGGACCGAGCGCCGCGAGCGCCTGACGCGCGGCATCGAGGACCGGCGCGCCGAGCAGCGTCGGCGTCCCGGTCCGCTCAGCCAGCGACAGCGCTGTCGTCAGGTCCTTGGTCATGAGCCGCAGCGCGAAGCCGGAATCGAAGCGCCGGCTCAGGACGTGCGGGATGATCTTTTTGTCGGTCGAGTTGTTGCGCCCGGTCGAAACATTCAGGATTTCGGTCATGAGCTTCGGGTCCAGACCGTAGCGCTGGCCGATCAGCAGCACCTCGAGGGTGAGCAGGAAGGCGCCGGCCGAGGCGAGATTGTTCAACGCCTTCATTGCTTGACCGCTGCCGAGCGGGCCGGTCCGGAACACCTGCTCGCCGATCAGGCCGAACAGCGGTGCGGCTCGATTGATCGCGGCCCCTTCGCCGCCCGCCATGATGGTGAGGGTCGCGGCCTCGGCGCCGCTGACAGCTCCGGAGACCGGAGCGTCGATCAGATGCGCGCCGCGCCGGTGGAGTACGGGCGCGATCTCGGCATAGACCCGCGGATCAGACGAGCCCATGTCGATCAGGATCGCATCCGGCAACAGGCGATCGACGAGGGCCGCCGAGTGCCTGGCCGTCCCGAGGACCACGTTGCGCACCGCATCGCCATTCGGCAGCATGGTGATGACGATCGCGCTGGCGCCGGCCAGATCGGCGAGGTCGATCGCCGAGCGGCCGCCGAACTCGCCGGCGAAGGCTTGGGTCCGGTCTGGCAGCGCGTCGTAGAGGGTCAGCTCCACGCCGCCCCGGCTCAGATGGCGGGCCATCGGCCAGCCCATGTGGCCGAGGCCGACGAACCCGACCGGCGGCAACGGAACCATCACACCTCCCTCCGGCAGCGAGGGCCGTCCTTCCGTCAGCTCCTCCGGAAACGGATCAGACCGGTGCACCGCCGCCGAACTGACTGACCAGACCGACCAGGCCGAAGATGATCAGATAGATGGCGACGATGTAATTGAGCAGACGCGGGACGATCAGGATCAGGATGCCTGCGATCAGCGCCACGATCGGCTGCAGAACGACCAGAGTCATCATACGGTTTTCTCCCTCAAGGATACCCGGGCTCAAAAGGTCCGACCCGCGGCGCGCGCCGTCAACCGCGCGAGGCGACGACCGCGTTGGTCGCCCTCTCGAGATCTTGCCGACTCGCCTCGATCCGCACCAGTGCCGTGCCCTCTTCGACCATGTCGAGCTTCCTGGCGGCTGCCTTCGACAGATCGATCGCGCGCCCTCGGACGTAGGGCCCCCGGTCGTTGACCTCGACCCTGACCGACTTGCCATTCTCGAGATTGGTCACCTTGACCTTGGTGCCAAAGGGCAGAGACAAATGCGCCGCGGTCAACCTGTTCTGATCGAAGGTCTCGCCGCTCGCCGTCTCCTTACCCTCGAAGCCTGGACCGTACCAGGACGCCTCGCCGTACTCGACATATGCCGGGTGATCCCGCTCCCCGCCAAACGCCGGCCCTGCCGACCAGGCGAGGATCAGGGCCGCAGCGCACCGTATCGCCAAGCTGCGCACGCCTTGCATGCTCCGCCTTGTTCAGCCGCCTCCCTAATGCGGCAGCACGAGGCAAGTTCCCGCTCGCGGGTCGCAGCGGACGTGGAAGCCCGGCCGGTGTGACCCGATGGGAACATCACGACGGCGCGACGGCGTCGCCCCGTGGAAGGCTTGACGCGAAGGTCGTTCCCGGCGTTGTTGACGGGCTCTGGTCTGGATCGAGGAGGTGCCTTCTGATGAACGACGCCGCCCCCAAGTCGAGCGATCGCGCCGCGGCGACCGGCGGCGTCGCCGCCGAGCGGCTCCGCTCCTTCGTCCAGCGGATCGAGCGGCTCGAGGAGGACAACGCCCAGATCGGTCACGACGTCCGCAAGGTCTACGCCGAGGCCAAGGGCGAAGGCTACGACGTCAAGGTGCTGCGCAGGATCATCACGCTGCGCCGGAAGGACCCACAGAAGCGCCGCGAGGAGGACGAACTGCTCGAGCTGTATCTGGCCGCGCTCGGCGAATAGCGG
>JBKPDM010000042.1:0-4730 GCA_046727895.1 Pseudomonadota bacterium
CATCTGCGCGGTGAAGTCGGCCGCCATCTGGGTCAGGCCGCCCACCCGCGCCGGGCTGAAGCGGGCGAGCGCGCCGATCTCACGCCAGAGCACGGCGAGAGCGCGGCGCGCGCCGTCAGGACCGCCTGCGAGCCAGCCGGAGGCCAGCCACGACTGCGTTCAGAGCCCCGGCCGAGGTGCCGCTCAGCCCCTCGAGGGCGAACCCCTCGGCCTCGAGCAACCGGTCGAGGACCCCCCAGGTGAAGGCACCATGGGCGCCGCCACCCTGAAGCGCGAGGTTCAGCTTCGGCAGCTGCCTGGAGCGCCAGCCGCGGATCGGAGCCCGCAGCGCAAGGCGCCAAGCCCTCGCTCCGACCGGGCCCTTGCCTGTCGGCTGTGTCGCCATGCGCGTCCCCGTTCCATGCTGCTTTTGCCGGATGCTACCGGCCAGGGGTTAACAAGGCGCCTCGGGCTCGGTCTTCGGCCGGCAGAGCGCATCATTCCTTCAGGGCGGCAGGCCCGGCAGCGCGGTATCGGGAGGATCAGTGCCCGGGAGAGGGGTTCTCCAAATTTCGATCGTCGGTTTCCTGGCGTTCGTGATTCATGCTTTGTATTGGCATTGTTTGTAGTGGCGCTGTCTTATGACTGGCAGGGTTGAGACGGGCATGGTTGGCATGCCGGGCGGCGTGACCGCCCACCCGTGGCGCCCTGCGATCTCGCTCCAACAAGGCGCTCCATGTCGCGCTCAAATCGCCGAGGACGACGCCCATGACCGACGCGCCGAGCCGGTTGCCCGCCCCGATGTCGTCGCCCCGCGCGTCGTCTGCGCCGGTGGTCCTCCCGGTCCCCGCCGAAGTGCCGGCGCCCGAGGCGCCGCCGGCCCGGCCATCGCTGGTCGGCCGCACCCTGGCGCGCTGGAGCCGGGCGCTGCGCGACATTGCCGCCGGCGCCCGGCTGCCGTTCATTGGCGACGCCGATCCGGAACTGTCGGACGATCAGGCCGAGCGCCTGCGCAGCCAGATCCGCGACTGCCTGAACGCGCGCGGCGGCGAGGTTCTGGCGCGGGCCCAGGCGGCCAACATCGCCTCGGCCTATCTCGGTCTCAGCCCGATCGGCCGGGCGCGCTTCTTCGCCATTCTGGCGAACGATTTCGGCGTCGAGCGGGGCGAGGTCGATCAGGCGATCGAGAACTACCGGGCCGCCGCCGCCGAGCCGGCCAGGCTCGCCACCGAGCGCGCGCTGCGCCGCGCCCTGGTCACGCCCGCCATGCGTCTCCTGACCAAGTTCAATGCGCTGCCCGACGGCATGCGGTTCCTGGTCAACATGCGCGCCGACCTGTTGGCGCTGAGGACCGACGATCCGCGTCTTCGGGCGCTCGACGACGACTTCCGGCACCTGCTCGCCACTTGGTGCGACGTCGGTTTTCTGACCCGCAGGCGGCTCACCTGGGAGTCGCCGGCCTCGCTGCTCGAGAAAATCATCGACTACGAAGCGGTCCACGAGATCCGCTCCTGGAGCGATCTGCGCCACCGGCTGGACGGCGATCGACGCTGCTACGCGTTCTTTCACCCCTCGTTGCCGAACGAGCCTTTGATCTTCGTCCAGGTTGCCCTGGTCGAGGGTCTGGCAGGCCAGATTGAGCCACTGCTCGACGAGCACCGGCCGGCGCTCGAACCGAAGCGCGCCGACAGCGCGATCTTCTATTCGATCACCAGCACGCTGGACGGCCTGCGCGGCATAAGCTTCGGCAACTTCTTGATCAAGCAGGTGGTCGACGATCTCGCCCGCGACTTGTCCAATCTCAAGCAGTTCGCGACCCTCTCACCCATGCCCGGCTTCCTCGCCTGGCTCGAGACCGAGCCCGCGGCGGCCTGGGTCAGCCGCAGCCAGCGCCAGCGGTTGATGGCGGCGCTGCCGGGCGCCGACGGCAGTTTGGTGGGGACGCTCGGCGCGGCGGAGTGGGTCGACGATGCCGAGCTTGGCGAGATGCTGAAAGAGCCTTTGATTCGCGCCGCGGCCCGCTACCTGGTCGAGCGCAACGGCGCCGGACTGCCGATCGACCCGGTGGCCCGCTTCCATCTCGGCAACGGCGCACGGATCGAGCGGCTGAACTGGCTGGCCGACCCTTCGGCGCGACGGCTCAGGCAGTCGGCCGGGATCATGGTCAACTACCTCTATCACCCGGCCGAGATCGAGGACAATCACGAGGCCTACGCCAGTCGGCGGCTGATCACCCTGGCCCCGGAGATCCAGGATCTGCTCAAGGGCCTGCCGGCCGATCTGACAGCGCTCGTCCGGATCAGCCGCCGCGGCAGCCGGCTTGGACGCATGATGCGGCGGGCCTGATCACACTGTCGGACCGAGGCGCGCGGCATCGGATCAGGCAGCCGGAAACGATCAGCCCGCCGCGCTCTTCAGCCGTCTGGGGTTCACTACGTGGCTGCTGCAGGCGCCCGGTTCTATACCGATCGGTTGAACCACGTCCGAGATTTTACTTGACTTGGTTGAAACCAGCGCGTGATGATCTGCGATTGAGTTTATCGCAGCTCCTCTTGCCAGATGGGAGAGCTCGCCGGAGAAGGGTGGATCCGCAGCCATGGCTGATCAATCGAGCGCTGCACGACGCGCGCACGTCGTGGCGGGACGTGCACTGCTGGCCGCCGGTCTGATCGCATCGGGCGCCGCCGCAGGCGGAGCGATGCCACGCGTCCACCCCGACTGGCCAGCGCCACAGGTGACCCTGATCCAGGAGACCGCCGACCCCGGCCACGGCACCGCCGGACCCGGGCAGCAGGCGCCCTTCGCCGAGCTGAACGAGGCCCTGGCCGCGGCGCGGGCGCGTCTCGAGGAACTCGCCAAGGCCGCGGCGGTCGCTGCGTCGGCCGGTCAGGCCCGCGAGGAAGTGGTGGCTCTGAAAGAGCAGAATCGACAATTGACGGCCGAGGTCGCGGCCTTACGCGCCGATCGGGACGGACTGCAGTCGGCCGAAGCCCGCATCGGCGAGCTGACCAAGGCGGCCGAGGCTGCGGCGGCCGAGGCGAAGCGCATCGAGGCCGAGCTGGTCACGATGCGCTGGCAGAACGCTCAGTTGAACACAAGCCTGGCGCGCGCCCAGGCGGCACGCGAGCGGGCCGAAGCCGACGCCCGCAAGAGCGAGCAGATCCTCACCGGCAAGGTGGCGGCGCTGACCGAGGCGGCGGAACGGTCGACGGCCGAAATCGCAGACTTGCGTGCGCAACTTGCCGCCCGAGACAAGGAGATCGCGAGCGCCGCCAGCGCACGGAGCGGGACCGAGGCGCGTCTGGCCGAACTGCAGGAGACCGCACGGAAGGCAAAGGCCGAAAGTTCAGGGCTCGGTGAACAACTGAACAGGCTCAGCGCCCAACTCGCGCAGGCGGAGCAGGAGCGGGATCAGGCACGGCAAGAGTTGAGCGGGCTTCGTGCCGAAACCGAACGGGTCACCAGCGTCAACCGCCAGCTGGAGCAGGAGGTCGGGCTGCTCCGTTCCGCGGCGAGCTCGGCGACCGACGCCGCGCGGCAGAACCTGGTCGCGGTCGAGAGCCGGATCAAGGAGCTGAACGCCGCGCTCACCGGCACGGAGCCGGCGGCGCATCCGACTGCAGCGATCCATCCGGGCCGGACTGAGACCGCGATGCCGGAGGCCGGCGCGAGCAGGTCGGCGGCGAACCCGGAGCCCATCGACCGCCCTGCAGCCACCAAGGGGGCGAGTGCGGCGCCCCAGGCGCTCGCTGCGATCGGGACGACATCGGCGAGTGCTCCGCTGCCGCCCCCGCGCAAAATGGATGTGGCGGCGACACTAACGCCCGACCCGGCGGTCGATGCCGACCTCGACCTGGTCAAGTCAGGCGGCGCGACCAGCCAGCCCCGAGGGCAGGCACTGCCTCAGCTGATCGCCGATCTGCCGCTCGAGCCGCGGCTGCAGGTGCAGAGTCTCCTCGCCGACCTCGATGGCAAGGTCGATCAACGTGGGCTCATGATGACCGTGCCCGGGGCTCAGCTGTTCACCATCAACAGCGATGCAGTCGAGCCCACGGCTTACGACACCCTTGCCAAGGTGGCCGAACTGATCGGCGTCTACAAGGATCGTCGCGTGCTGATCCTGGGCCACACTGACGCCATCGGTGAGGCCAGCTATAACAAGAGCCTCTCGGAACGACGGGCGCGGCTGGTCAAGAAGTTCCTGATCGACAACTTCGAAGTCGATGGCGCCCGCCTGTCGACGCAGGGGCTCGGCGAAGCCGAGCCGATCGCATCCGACGACACCTCGTCAGGTCGCGAGGCGAACCGCCGCGTCGAAGTCCTGATTCTGAAATAGACTCAACCCGAGCGCGCTGAGGCGCGTCGCCGGCGCCGGCGGCGCGGTCATTTCAGCTGGGCCGGCCACACGATCCGCTGCGACCACTCCTGTTCGTCTCTGGCATCACCTGCGACACCGACACTGGCAGCTCGGTCGAACCGAGCTATCTTGGACTCTACTTAAGCAAGACATTAGATGGTTCGAATTTATTGTTTTTTTCACTAAAGTTCGTTTGGAAAGTTAGGTGAAATTTAAATCGATACTTGAACAAGCACTAGGTTGGTTTTATCAAGATCGGGCACAACTCTCGGTCATCTCTGCTGCAGGCAGCAGCAGCGCAGCGGTCGATAGGGGGCTGTGGTTTGGCCGAGGGACAACCCAACCCAAATCAAGCCTGAGAGGCCCAAAATGGCGGTTTCCAAGAGCCTTGTAC
>JBKPDM010000043.1:0-4952 GCA_046727895.1 Pseudomonadota bacterium
GTTGAAGACCAGTTCGAATTTCGAGGCCTGCTCGACCGGGATTGCAGCCGGCTTCCCGCCCTTGAGGATCCTGTCCACGAAGTATGGCGCGCGCCGCCAGAGCTGGGGAAGGTTCACGCCGTAGGCCAGCAGCCCGCTGCCCTGAGCGTATTCGTCCGAGCCGGCGCCGGGCAGACGTTTCGCGGTAGAGAGTTCCCCGAGCCGTCGCATGTTCGCCACGAGCATCGAGTCGCTGAGTAAAACGAGACCATCTGCCTGGCGACGGAGCATCAGCGCAAAGGCGTCATCGAACTCCCGAGGCGACCGCGCCGGCACCTCGATGAGCTCCACATTCAGAAGGGTGGCCGTCTTCTTTACCAAGTCGAAGTCGACAGAGCTGTCCGGATTCAGCAGAACCGCAACTCTGGCGAGACGAGGCACAGCACCTTTGAGCATTTCGAGACGCTTGGCCGACAGCTCCGGACCGAAAAACGTCGATCCCGTGATGTTTCCACCGTGCCGCGCAAGGCTGGCAACGAGCCCCGTCGCCACCGCATCGCCGGCCACCGCCATGACGATGGGGATCGTCG
Organism: Pseudomonadota bacterium; assembly: GCA_046727895.1. GTDB lineage: Bacteria > Pseudomonadota > Alphaproteobacteria > Geminicoccales > Geminicoccaceae > DATAOG01. Next base: position 570 of record JBKPDM010000043.1, read on the forward strand.
TGGTCGCCTCCTTGAGAATACGGATTCCCGGTCCGCTCGTGATCATGACATCTAGCTGGAGCCGGATCAGTTCAGCGGCGAGGGCGGGAAGCTGATCATATTGGCCATTCGCCCATCGGTACTCGATGACAATATTTTGGCCTTCGACGTACCCGAGATCGCGAAATCCCTGCCGCATCGCCTCGAGTTGACGCGCGTAGCCGGCAGCCGAGGTAACTCCGAGGACCCCGATGCACGGAACCTTTCCCGGCGCGGGCTGCGCGCCGGCGACGAGCGGCGCACTGACGAGAACGAGGATGACGGCGAGCAGCCTGAGGCACACTACTCGATTACCTCGTCGGCGCGGGCGAGGATCGACGGCGGGATCGACAGGCCGAGTGCGCGCGCGGTCTTGAGATTGATGACCAGCTGGTACTTGGAAGCCTGCTCGACGGGCAGCTCAGCCGGTTTGGCCCCCTTGAGGATCTTGTCGATGTAGACGGCGGCGCGCCGTGTCAGATCGAGGTGATCCGGCGCGTAGCTCATCAGGCCGCCCGCCACCACGTTTTCCCTGACCCCGAACATAGTCGGCAACCGGTGCTTCAGTGCAACCTCGGCCAGAAGCGGGCGGTTGTCACGAGCGGTGAGCGCGCACGCGTGGACGAGAACCGCGCCGACGCGACCTTGCGTCATCTTCGCGAAGGCCCCGTCGAAATCCGCGACGGTGCTCACGCCAGCGGTCACCAGAGGAGCCCGGAGTTGCTTGCTGGCAGTCTCGGCGGCTTCCAGGAAAGGCCGGCCCGAAGGGGCGGTGGGGCTCCAGAGTACGCCGAACCGGGTCGCCTGCGGTACGGTTTCCTTCAACAGCTCCAGCCGCTTTGGAGTGATCACGGTCTGGATGTCGGCCAAGCCCGTCATGTTTCCGCCCGGCCGCGCGAGACTCGCGACGTGTCCAGCGCTTTCAGGATCGGCGTGGGTCGCGAAGACGATGGGGATCGTGCCCGTCGCCCGTCGGGCCGGCTCCGACTCCGTGGAAGAGGTCGCGAAGATGATGTCGACTTTCATGCGGGCCAGCTCGGCGGCCGCTTCGTTCAGCTGCCCCACCGTGCCGGCCCAGCGGAACTCGATGACGAGGTTCTTGCCTTCGACGTAACCGACCTCGCGCAAGCCCGCCCGAAGCGCCTCGACGCGGCCCGCCGAACCCGCGGGGGTGCCGAACCCCAGGTATCCAAGGCGCGCGATTTTGACCGGCGGTTGTGCGCGCGCAACCAGCGGCCACGCGAACAACGCCGTGCCGAAGCACGCGACAAACTCGCGGCGCCTCACGGCCACACGGCTCATTTCTCGATAACCCGATCCGCCCGCGCCAGCACCGACGGCGGAATCGTCAGGCCAAGAGTCCGGGCTGCTTTGAGGTTTATGAGCAACTCGAACTTCGTCGGCTGCTCGACCGGCAGGTCGCCGGGCTTGGCCCCTTTGAGGATCCTGTCGACGAATGTCGCGGCGCGACGTTCAAGGTCAAAGAGGTTTGGGCTATAAGTGATGAGACCGCCGGCCTCAGCGGCCTCGCTATGCCCGTAGACCGCTGGCAAACGCTTCTCCGCCGCCAGCTTCGCGATCTGTCCTCGCTGATTCGTGAATATGGCGTCCGTAAGCACCACGAGCGCGCCCGCCCGTTCGCGGGTCATCGCGGCGAAGGCGTTCTCTATTTCCTGTGGGACCCGCGCCTCGAGGGTTTGAGGCCGCATCCCCAAGGCCTGAGCTGCGGCTTCGGCCTCTCGCAATTGAAGCTCGCTCGCCGGATTGTCCGGATTGCGGAGGATAGCCACTCGAGAGACCTTGGGGACAATCTCCTTGAGCACTTGAAGTTGTTTTCCGACCACGTCAGGAGCCATCAACGAAGTCCCCGTGACGTTTCCCCCGGGTCGGGCAAGGCTTGAGACGAGTCCGCTCCCCAAGGGATCATTGACGGCCGTCATGACGATCGGGATCGTCCTAGTTGCCTGTTGGGCGGCCTTGGTCGCTGCTCCACCCAGCGTGACGATGACGTCCACCTTCAAGCGGACTAGGTCGGCCAGGAGGGCGGGTAAGCTCTCGTACCCGCCCTCGGCCCATCGGGGCTCGATCACGATGTTCTGCCCTTCCACATATCCCAGCTCGCGTAGAGCCTGGCGGAAGGCTTCGAACCTGCGCTGTCTTCCCTCGTCAGAATGGGAACCCCAGCTTAGATAACCCACTCGCCCCGTCCGGGCGCTGAGCCGCAGCCGTGCCAAGTGAGGCCAAAAGGAACAGAAGGCCCACGGCGGCTGCGAGCGGCTGCGGCGAGCGCATGCGAGCCAGCGGTCTGCTCAACTGACCGTCTGGCGCACGATCGCGATCATTCAATGATCCGATCCGCGCGCTGCAAGATCGATGGCGGGATCGTCAACCCAAGAACCCGGATCGAAGGCGAACACCCATAGGACTATAACCTGTAATAGAGGCACAACCGCGGATATCGCCCGCGGTAGACAGAAACTCTTGGGGTCTGGCGACGAAGGGTGGGTATGAAGATCACCGGCTGGCCCGAAGGAATTGCTCGACTTCCTTCCGCGCGGAGGCGGCAGCCTCTGGATTGTAACCAATGGTGGCGAAGCCGTATCTCATCTTCGTGGGCAGCTCGGGCACATCAAAGCCGTGCAAGGCCCCTGGATACACGACGATCTTCACCGAGGCCGGGACGGCCACTCCTTTCGCCGCCTCCTGGCACTGCTTGGCCGGGGTCATGTCGTCGTCGCCGCCGAGGAGCATTAAAACTGGCAGCATCGTTTTCCACGGTTCCAGGGCCCGACAATCGGGATAGTAGACAACGGCACGAGAGAAACCCTGCGGCATGTCCGGGTGCTTGGCGAGTGCCGCCAGCACCGCGCGGCCGCCGTACGACCATCCCATGGCCGTGATGCGTGAGGGGTCCACCGCGGCCTGAGACCTTAGCCACACCGCAGCCGACATGAGATCGCGGGCAGCCTCGTCGTGTGTGATCGGCCCGGCACAGGTCTTCAAGCCGCGGCGCCCGAGATAGTCCACAAAAATGACGACGTGGCCGAGGCCGCGAAGATGTTCCGCGCGACGCTCGTACACCGCCGGTGCGTTCTGCGGGGCGAAGCCGTCGCATCCAGAGACGAGGGCGACTGCAGGATGGGGACCGGGGGTGTCAGGCCGGAAGATGCGGTATTTCGCGTCCCGAGTCTGAGCGAAGGCGGAAGATCCAAAGAGAAGCAGCAACGCCATGCCTGCTTGGACGACAAACGCGACGCACCCCCAAGTCATCCCAACGGCAGCTTTCGATCGAAGAAGTCGACGATCTCGCGATTCATCCGCTCGTGCATCGCATCGCGATCGAAGCCTTCCGGGTCTCGCGTGGCCTCACCGGCCACGATTTTCAGTCCCCACGGGTATCTGGTCATGAAGGAGAAGTGACCGGCCCCCGTGACGAGGACGTATTCCGTCTGAGGCGGCAGCGCCTTCGCGAGGCGCTCCGCGTGATACCGCACGAGGGTCAGGTCATCGCGCTCCGCGCCATACACCCGGACCGGAATGGCCACCTGTGCGAGCGCTTCGTCGGTGAAGGGGGCGGTATTTGGCGCCATGAGCACGATGGCGCGCACGCGGGAGTCACGGACAACCGGAATATCGCCGAGCTTCCGTGTTGCCTCCCGCGTCGCAGAACCGCCGTAAGAGCAGAACTTGGAATCGTCGGGATGCTGTCGGCAGTGCGCGATGCTGGCAGCGGGACTCGGCTTCGCGCCGGCGACAGCCAGCGCGGTATAGCCTCCGTTTGAGTGGCCCACGACTCCGATGCGCTCCCGCTGGATGTGGGAACCGAGTTGCGCGTCTTCCAGCACCGCGTCGATGAGGCGTGACACTTGCCTCGGTCGCCCGACCCACACGCCGACGCCGGAGATGTCGTTGTCCTTTCCAGGTGGATGCTTCGGAGCGGCGACGACATAACCATGCGAGGCCAAGGCCATTGCCAGGTCTCGATGATTCAAGGGCGACCCACCGGCCCCATGTGATATGAGAATGAGCCCGAACTTCCCGTCGATCAGTGCAGCATTATTGGCCATCTGCATCTCGAACGAGATTACCCGACAAAGCATCGCGGGCAGCCTGCACCCGGAGAGGGAGTCGGTCAGGAAGAGAGGAGCGGGAGCTGCGCGGGTGGGATACCAAAGAGCAACAGGGAACAACTCGCCCGTGGCCGCGTCTTGAACGTCGATCCGCCGATAGGCGACGTTCGAAGGAGGCGCAGCCTGCGTAGTCAACGCGGCGCCGAGCAGCACCCCTAGAAGCATGGCAAGAGGCCGCACACCTCCGGCCATTCTGGTCTTACGAGCCGCGCATCGTGGATCAGTATTCAGCATA
>JBKPDM010000044.1:0-7259 GCA_046727895.1 Pseudomonadota bacterium
GGCCGCGACGCACCCGGCCGTGCTCGATCAGCTGCTGCATGATCGAGCGCGCGATGTTGCTCGGCACCGCGAAGCCGATCCCGACATTGCCTCCGGCCGGTCCGATGATCGCGGTGTTGATCCCGATCAGCTCGCCCTTGGAGTCGACCAGAGCCCCGCCCGAGTTGCCGGGATTGATCGAGGCGTCGGTCTGGATGAAGTCCTCGTAGCCCTCGATGCCCAGGCCGCGCCGGCCGAGCGCACTGATGATGCCCGAGGTCACGGTCTGGCCGATGCCGAAGGGATTGCCGATCGCGATCACCAGGTCACCGACCTCCAGATCGTCGGAGTCGCCGAAGGGCAGCGCGACGAGCCCGCTCGCATCGATCTTGAGCACCGCGAGGTCGGTGTCCGGGTCGTTGCCGACCAGCTTGGCGTCGAACTCGCGCCCGTCCTTGAGGGTGACCCGGATCTGATCGGCCTTGTCGATCACGTGGTGATTGGTCAGCACGTAGCCGTTGGCGGCGTCGACGATCACGCCTGAGCCGGCGCTCATCACCTCGCGTTCGCGCGGCTGGTTTGGCAGGTTGAAGAAGCGCCGGAAGAAGGGGTCTTCGAACAACGGGTTGGTCGGCACCTGAACAAGCGAGCTGGTGGCGATGTTGACCACGCTGCCGGTCACCCGTGCGATCACCGGCGCGAGCGTGAGCACGCCCCGCTTCGGGTCCAGCATCGGCGCCATGGTCGACACGGGCGTTGCGCTCGCTGCGGGCAACGCTGCTGCGGGCAGCGCTGCTGCGGGCGAGGCCGGTGCCGGACTGTCCGAAACCGGCGCTGCGCAGGCCGCCGCGAGCAGCCCGATCGAGGCCGCGAGTGCCGCCATCAAGCAACGCTGGACCACCACAACAATCTCCTTCAGCCCGCTTGCACGGCGCCGGCTCCGATCCTCCGTGCTAAAATTGAGGTCGGTCGGCCGGGCCGCCGCGGCAAGTGACGTCGATCCCATGAATGGTGCCCGCCACCCTCCCTCCGAGGGTTCGTGCCGCGCGATGGGCAATGCCAACGCCGATCTACTCGGCGGCGCTCGCTTGCGCCCTGTCGTCGCCCCGACGACCGTGGGGTGGCCCGAGACAGCCATCGATCGCACCCCGATCCAGCGTCTCCTGTCGCTCGAGCTCCGCGACCAGGGTCTCCAGCGCTACTCGGTGGGCACGGATGATCCGGGTCGCGCGCTCCTCCGCCTCGCCCAAGAGACGATGGACCGCCGTGTCGACCTCATGCGCCGTCTCGGGGCTGAAGCGCTGCGGCTGAGCGATCTCGCGCCCGAGGAACGGATGCTCCTCGCTCTGGCGAAGGTCCACCGGGCCGATCTCCTCGGCCATACCCCAGCGTGCCACCATCGCGCGGGCGAGCGAGGTCGCCTGGCGGATGTCGTCGTCGGCGCCCGAGCTGACGCTGCCGAGCAGGATCTTCTCCGCGGTCCGGCCGCCGAGCAGCACGCCGAGGCGGTCCTTGAGATACTCCTCCGGCAGCGTGTGACGCTCCTCGACGGGCAGCATGTGCGTGCCGCCGAGCGCGCGACCGCGCGGGATGATGGTGACCTTGTAGAGGGAATCGGCGTGCTCGAGGAAGTGCGCGATCACGGTATGCCCCGCTTCATGCACGGCGAGGCGATGGCGCTCCTCGGGCTGGATCCGCGAGCGTGCGCGCGGTGCCCATCATGATCTTGTCGCGCATCTCGTCGAAGTGGCGCATGCTCACGCCGCTCAGGCCCTCGCGTACCGCGGCCATGGCCGCCTCGTTGACCAGGTTCTTGAGGTCGGCGCCCGAGAAGCCGGGCGTGCCGGCGGCGACGGTCGCCAGATCGACATCGGCGGCGAGCGGCACCTTCTTGCTGTGCACCTGGAGGATCGCGAGGCGCGCCGGCTTGTCCGGCAGCTCGAGCGTGACGTGACGATCGAACCGACCGGGCCGGAGCAGGGCCGGGTCGAGGACGTCGGGCCGGTTGGTCGCGGCGAGCACGATCACCGCCTCGTGTCCGGCGAAGCCGTCCATCTCCGAGAGGATCTGGTTGAGGGTCTGCTCGCGCTCGTCATGACCGCCGCCGAGCCCGGTGCCACGCACCCGGCCGATCGAGTCCAGTTCGTCGATGAAGACGATCGAGGGCGCGCGGCGCTTGGCCTCCTCGAACATCTTGCGCACCCGCGAGGCGCCGACCCCGACGAACACCTCGATGAACTCCGAGGCCGAGATATGGAAGAACGGCACGCCGGCTTCGCCGGCGAGCGCCCGCGCCAGAAGGGTCTTGCCGGTGCCCGGCGGGCCGACCAGCAGAATGCCGTGCGGCGGCTCGGCGCCGAGCTTTCGATACTTGTCGGGCGCCTTCAGGAACTCGACCAGCTCGGCTACCTCACGCTTGGCGTCGTCCTGCCCCGCGACGTCGGCGAAGGTCACCTTCTGCGCCCGCTTCTCCTCCTTCCTGACCGCGCCGGAGAGGAAGTCGCTGATGCCCTGGCCGCCGAACGCGCCGCCGATGGTCCGGCGCATGCGGCCGAGGAACCAGAGGTAGATGCCGATCAGGATGACCCAGGGCAGGAACGCCAGGAGCTGCCGCGAGACGCCCGACGGCTCGGTCGGCTCGCTCTCGACCTCCACCCCATGCTTTTCGAGCAGCGGGTACAGGTCCGGATCCTGGATCGAGGACACCCGGCTCAACACCTGATCGGTCGGCTCACCACGGGGGCCGGTCGAGGTTGGCTCGATCAGCTTGGCCGTGACCTCGTCGCCGCGGAACGTGACGTGCGCGACCTTGCCTTCGACCACCAGCTGCTTGAACTGGCTGTAAGGGATCTGGCCGACAGCCGGCTCCAGCCTCGGCGTGGTGAACAGGAGGAGCAGGATCAGGCCGCCGATCAGCGCAAAGGGCAGCCACTTGGACACCGGTCACGCTCCGCGACTAGCTCTCGCCTTGCAGCCTAGCGGCTCACCCGCGCGGCCGATAGGGCCTTTCCGGTTGCTTGTAGGGAGCGCGTGAGCTGGCCGGTTTAGGTAGCGCGTGATCTGCCCGGTTCTGGAACGGAGGCTGGGTGGTCCGCTAGTCTACAGATAGCTGAGACACCGTCTTGCGCTTAATGAAGGGGCAAGGAGGTGGACATCGAGGCAAAGACGACACGAGGCGCTGGCCCGGCAGAGCGCGCCCATCACGCTGGCGAGGCCGGGTTATCCGGCGCTCGATCTGATCATCACCATGGACGACGCCTGCAAGATCGCCTGCCCAAGGAGCTGGCCCTGGCCGGGATCACCACCATCGAGGCCGCCAACCGCTTCCTTTGCGAGGTTTACCTGCCCGAGCACAATGCCCGTTTTGTCGAGCCCGCTGAGGAGCCGGCGGCGGTCTTCGTCAAGGTGCCCGAGGCGCTCTGGCGCGACGTCCTCTGCGTCCAGGAGGAGCGCGCGCCGCTCCGCGCCGACCACCGAGGTCGGCGCTGGGAGCCAGGCGCGCGGCAACGACAACTGCGTGCGCTGGCACGGCCGCGGCCTGCAGATCCCGCCAACCCCGCTGCGTCCCCACCTGGTGCGGGCGACCGTCCGAGTGCACGAGTATCCCGACGGCACGCTTGCCATCTTCAAGGGTCCGCAGCGCCTGGCCAGCTTCCCGCCGGCGACGCCACCGATCGCCAAAGACTTGGCGGCGTGACCACCGCGACGCGGCCAGCCCTGTGGACTTGGTGGACAACGCTACCGCATTGCGGACAAACAGCGCGCTCGCTACACCAGTAACGTGACAGCCGCTTTTTGTGGCATCGCGTGTTGCAAGAGTGTTGCATGGCGCTGGCGCGCGCCGTTGCGAAACGTTGGAAATGCTTGGTTTTTTGTTGCGAGGGGCGATCCGACAAGAAAAAGGCGCCCGGAGGCGCCTAGCCCAAGTAGTTCTTGGAGCGGGTGAAGGGAATCGAACCCTCGACACGAAGCTTGGGAAGCTTCTGCTCTACCACTGAGCTACACCCGCATCACACCGTCTGTTCTACGCGGATCGTGGCCCGTCAGCAAGGACCCGCCGCAGCTGGCCTGATCGCGACGACGAGGAGAGGGTCCAGGCATGCGCTCGACCGGCGCCGATTCGCCTGGCTATGCTATTTCGGATGTGGCCAGCCAGGTGGGGTTCGACCGAAGCGACGAATGCCGTGCCGCCATCCGACCACCCCGCCTCGTATTATGTCGCGACGGCGGACAGGATGCCCGAGCATCCGCCGCTTGGCGGCAGCCTGCGGGCCGACGTCTGCATCGTCGGCGGCGGCTATACCGGTCTCTCGGCACTCCTGCACCTGGCCGAGCGGGGCTACGACGCGGTGCTGCTGGAGGCGGCGCGGGTCGGCTGGGGCGCTTCGGGGCGAAACGGCGGCCAGGTCGCCTCCGACCTCCGCCTCGGGCAGGAGGCGCTGGAAAAGATGTTCGGCGAGGAGCGGGCGCGCCTCCTCTGGCAGCTCGCGGGCGAGGCCAAGGCGAGCGTCAAGGAGCGGATCGCGCGGCACAGGATCGCCTGCGATCTCAAGCCCGGGGTCCTCACCGCCGCCCACAAGCCCGCCGCTGCTCTTGATCTGGAGCAAAAGGCCGAGGTCCTCGAGCGCCGCTACGGCTATCCAAACGCCCGCTTCGTGGCGCGCGCCGAGATGGCCGAAATGCTCGGCACGGGGCGCTATTTCGGCGGCCTCCTCGATCGCGACGCCTGCCACCTCCATCCGCTGAACTACGCGCTCGGCCTCGCCCGGGCGGCGCTCGAGGCGGGCGGGCGGATCTACGAGCGGAGCCGCGTGCTCCGGATCGGCGACGCGCGGCCGCCGGTGGTCGCGTCGGCTGATGGCGAGGTGCGGGCGCGCTATCTGGTGCTCGCGACGAACGGCCATCTCGGCGGGCTCGCGCCGCGGCTTGGCGGCAAGATCATGCCGATCAACAGCTTCATGCTGGCGAGCGCCCCGCTCGGCGAGGCCCGGGCGCGCGCTCTGATCCGGGACGACGTCGCCGTGGCCGACACCAAGTTCGTGGTCGACTACTTTCGGCTCTCGGCCGATCGGCGCCTGCTGTTCGGCGGCGGCGAGACCTACACGGGCCGCTTTCCGAGGGACATCGCTCGCCTGGTCCGCCCGCGGATGCTCCGCGTCTTTCCGCAGCTCGCCGACGTCGCAATCGACTACGCCTGGGGCGGCACGCTCGCGATCACGCGCACCCGCCTGCCCCACTTCGCCCGCCTCGCGCCGGAGGTGTTGGTGGCGCACGGCTATTCCGGCCAGGGGATCGCCATGGCGACGCTCGCCGGTAAGCTGATCGCGGAGGTGGTGGCCGGCACCGCCGAGCGCTTCGACGTCATGGCCGCCTTCAAGGTGCCGAGCTTTCCCGGCGGCACCCTTTTGCGCTGGCCGGCGCTGGTCCTTGGCATGCTGTATTACGGCCTGCGCGACCGGCTTTGACGCGACGGGCGAAGGGCGAGCCCCACGCGCCCCGGATCTCACCCCGCACGACGACCGGCCTGGTTCATCTGGATGCGGTCGGTCGCGACCTTGTTGATCTTCTGATGAATCGAGGGGTCGGTCGCCAGCAGCGTGCGGAAGTCCGCGTCGTCGAGGACCAGCAGCTGACAGTAGCTGAGGGCGGTGACGTCGGCGCGGCGCGGACGGGCGCCGAGGAGAGCGAGCTCGCCGAAGAAGTCGCTTCGGCCGAGCTGGATGCGCTCGCCGGCGAGATTGACCTCGACCGCACCGGAGGAGATGAAGTACATGGCCCGGCCGCGCTCGCCGCGCCGGATCAGGCGTTCGCCCGGCACCGCAAAGCGCGGGCGGAGCAGCGCGCTGAGCTTGGTGCGCTGTTCCGGATTGAGGCCGGCGAACAGCGGAAACTCACCGACCAGTTCCAGGGTGTTGAGGCCAAGGTCGAGGCGTGGCCGGCGTACGGCCTTGGCCCGTCGGCTCTGCACCTCGCGCCAGAGGTCGTTGTACAGCTCCTGATCTATGAGACCCTCGTCGTAGAGGGTCTGGTACTCGGCCGCCTCCAGCCGTAGCGCCGCCTGGCGAAGAAAGCGCCGCTCGAGCGCCTCGGCGTAGGCCGGGTACTGCAGGCGCAGCGCATCGAGGGCTTTGGCCGTCGCCTGACGCCTCTGGCCGACGATCTCGCCGAGCAGTTCGCGCACGCGCTCGCCCAGGACGTGGGTCAGCTTGCGGTCGACGAAGCGCGCCAGCTCCTCCTGCACCATGCGGCTGACCAGGAGGAGCTCGAAACGGTCGGCGAGCTGGCGAACCAGAAGCCGATCGACCCCGGCGTGGCGGTGCAAGGTGTGGGCGAGCCGGAAGCCCAGGCCGAAGCGCAGCTGACGCCGGGCCGCCCGATTGTAGCCGAGGCGCCCGCCGCTGCGCGCGCCGTCGGCGATCTCTTCGACGTCCGCGAGTAGCCGCTCGAGAATCCGGCGCGAGACCGAGCGGTGGCGGAAATGCTCGAGGATCAGATCGCGCTCGTAGTTCGCCATGGCGAACAGGCCGATGGTGATCCGGTCGCGATCGGCAATCTCGGTATCGAAGGTGTTGGCGTCGCTGGCTTCGGCGATGCGTGCCTCGTAGGGCACCAGGACGTCACGGGCGGGCCCTGGCCCGAGATGGTACTCGGCCGCGGTGGCGCGGACGGCGTCGCGCACCTCGCTGAGGGACAGCGCCAGAACCTGCTGGCGCAGCGCCTGATCGAGCGGCGTCAGCCGGTCGAGCTTCAGGAGCCGGATCAGCGGCCGCAGCGTGGTTCCGTTGACGAGCAGCGTGAACAACACGAAGCCGGTCGCGAGGATCGCGACGAAGCGCTGAATCTCGGGATCGATCGAACGGTTCTCGGTCACGCCCAGGGCGAGCGCCAGCGTGACCGCGCCGCGCATCGCGCCCCACATGATCACGAACTGATAGCGCGGACTGACCCGCTGCGCGACCCCGAGCGTGTTGAGCAACGGCAGCAAGCCGAAGAGAATCGAGGCGCGCGCGAGCAGTGCGACGAGGGCGACGACACCGATCAGCAGAAGGTCGTAGGGCTGGGTGCCGATCATCAGCCGCGGCACCAGAATGGACGCCAGGATGAACACCAGCGAGCCGGCCCAGAACGCGATCTGCTGCCAGACGTCCTGCAGGAAAGCCCGATTTTCCGGCGCCAGCCGCCGGCGCCCCAGGGCGTTGACCACCAGTCCCGCCATGACCACGGCGGTGACACCCGATACTTCGAAATAGCGTTCGCCGAGGGTATAGACGAGGTAGGGG
>JBKPDM010000045.1:0-6083 GCA_046727895.1 Pseudomonadota bacterium
AGAGCGGTGGCATCTCCCTGCTGGAAGAGGACGCGCTCGCCGAGCCGCAGCCAGCTCGAAAGCACGTTGGCGGCGGCGCAGAAGGCCTGGGTCAGATCGACACCGGTGACGCGGCAACCATAAGTCTCGGCCGGGACCCGCGCCGCCCCGCCGAGGCCGCTGCCGATGTCGAGAACATGCGAGTCCTGGCGCAGATTCATCTGCTCGGCCAGCTCCAGGGGCGCCTTGCGGCCTCGGATGTGAAACTCGTCGACGCTGGCCAGATCGGCCGTGGTCAGGGCGTCGAGGCCCTTGCCCGCGCGCCCAGGCTCGCCGCGATCGCCTCAGCCAGATCGCCGCCACCGCTGTAGTGCATTGCCACCGCATCGGACATAGGCCATGCACCTCCAATCGCATTGTCGGGCTGAACATGAGCATGCCAATGCAGGCAAGCTGGCACCCCTTCCAGCGGCTGCCAAGTCCGGTGGTCGGTCGAAAGCTGACCGGGTGGGGGATCCGATGCTCAGGGGTGAATCCCGAGCGCAACTACGGAGCCGCCACATGAGCGAAGAGCACGCAGGCGCCTCGACCCGCACAGCGCGGATCATCAAGGCCCGGCCGGAAGACCTCTACGAGGCCTTCATGGACCCGGCCGAGCTCATCGCCTGGCTGCCTCCGGCAGAGATGACGGGCGAGATTCACGAGTTCGACCCGCGGATCGGGGGCGGCTATCGGATGTCGCTGTTTTACCCTCCGGACGAGTGCTCTTTCCGCGGCAAGACGTCCGAGCGGGAGGACAGGGTCGACGTGCGCTTCGTGGAACTGGCACCGCCGCAGAGGATCGTCGAAGCCGTCAACTTCGACACCACCGATCCCGCCTTCTTCGGCGAAATGACCATCGTGGTGACGTTCGAAGAGGTGTCCGGCGGAACAGAAGTCACCTTCCTGTGCAAGAACCTGCCGCCAGGCTTGCGGGCGGAGGACAACGAGGCCGGCGCGCGATTGTCACTGGAACAGCTGGCTCGCCGCTTCGAATGACAGAGAGGGAAGTCCGCGTTAGCCTGCGCGGGGGCCGACCCGTCGTTGCGTTCGACGGGCCTGCGTCCGGGCAGGGTAGGCCGCCCTTCCTCATGGGTCGCCCGTGTCCGCCCGGCGGGCGCCGATGAGCGCGGCGCCGAAGATCCGGCAAGGCGGGCGAGCGTGCTCAATCTGATCCTTCGAAATGCTTGGCGGCACCGTCGGCTTGGCGCTCTGCGGCACGCTGCTGCTGGCGACCGGCGACAACCAGAGCCTGTTCCTGATGACCGGCGTCCTGATCTTCGCCACTTTGCTCTGCGCCTGGCTCACCGTCGAGGCTCTGCGCCTGGCTAACCGTCGAGCGCAAAGCGCCGACCCCTGCCGCAAGCCCTGTCCGATGACCGATCTTGACCCAACGGAGGATGTCCATCGTGCGTTACGTAGTGCCATATCGTATCGGTTGACGCGCGCCGGGCGTTGATTTTGCGACTGTCGTCGTCATGCGCTGCACGTGAGGTGAGGCAAGAGCCATGACTGTCGTGGAGTGGTTGTTGGATTCCGACCCCTCCATACGTTGGCAGGTGATGCGTGATCTGACCGACGAGCCCGATGTCGTCGTCGCCGCCGAGCGCGCGCGGGTCGCCTGCGAAGGCTGGGGTGCCCGGCTGCTCGAGCGCCAAGCGCCCGACGGGCAATGGGGCGAGAGCGGCTATACGCGCTATATCGATACCCCCGACGGCAAGGCCTGCCACGCGCTGATGCTGTTGCGGGACATGGGACTGGACCCCGCGAGCGGGGAGGCGCGGCGCGCAGTGGGCCGGGTGCGCGACCACATCACCCTCTACGAGGGCGGCCAGCCCTTCTTCGAAGGCGAGGTCGAGCCCTGCATCAACGGACGGCTGCTGAACCTGGGCGCCTATTTCGGCGAGCCCTGCGAGGCGGTGCTGAAGCGGCTGCTCGGCGAGCAGCTCGACGACGGGGGGTGGAACTGCGAGGCGCCGCCGAGCGTGCGATCCTCGTTCCACAGCACGATCTGCGTCCTGGAGGGGCTGCTGGAGTACGAGCGGGCCAACGGGGCCACGCCTGCGGTGACGGCGGCCCGGGCCCGGGGCGAGGCGTATCTCCTGGAGCGCCGCCTCTTGCGGTCGCGGTCGTCCGGCGAGGTGATCAATCGCGACTGGACCCGGTTCTCGTTCCCTCCCGGGTATCACTACGACGTGCTGCGCGGGCTGGACTATCTGAGAAGCGCCGGTGTCGAGCCTGACGAGCGGGTCGCCGAGGCGACCCTGCTGGTGCAGAAGACCCGACGCAGCGACGGGCGCTGGCTCTCGCACCCCCATGCCGATGTTCTCGATTTCGACATGGCCGAGCGAGCGGACGAGCCCAGCCGCTGGAACACGCTCCGCGCCCTGCGCGTGTTGAACTGGGCCGGTCATGGCGAATGACCGCTCATGGGGATTGCCACGAGGCCCCGAGGGGCGCAATGTCGGAGGGGCAATCCGGCATCTGAGGTGGCCCGGATGAACATCGCAAGCGTCCTGGCCGTCGAACTCGGCGAGCGGCTCGCTTCCAACTACTCGGCGATCTTTGGCCAGCGGCGACCGGAGCTCGCCGAGCTGCTGCGCACCATGGCCCGCGTCGGCATCGAGCGGATCGCGAACAGCGACGCGCTCTACCGCGACGCCGACCACACCATCCTCGTCACCATGGTCGGCCAGGCCATCCTCAAGGGCCGCATCCTGGTCGAGCAGCTGACCGCCGAGGACTGGCTGCACTTCACGACCGCGACCCTGGTCCACGACATCGGCTATCTGCGCGGCATCTGCACGGGCGATCAGGACGGCCGCTACGTCATCAACGAGGCCGGCGACACGATTGCGCTGCCGCGCGGCGCGTCCGATGCCGCGCTCGGGCCCTATCACGTCGATCGCGCCAAGATCTTCGTGCGCCACCGCCTGAAGGAGGTTCCCGCGATCGACGAGGAGCGGATCGCGCGCGGCATCGAGCTCACCCGCTTTCCCGTGCCCGCGGACGACGACCACAAGGATACCGCGGGCGAGCCCGGCCTGGTGCGCGCGGCCGACCTGATCGGCCAGCTCGGCGACCCCTTCTATCCGAGCAAGCTGAATGCGCTCTTCTACGAGTTCACCGAGATCGGCCTCGCGCAGGCGCGCGGCTACGAGAACCCGGCCGATCTCGCCGAAGCCTATCCGCGCTTCTTCTGGGCCTCGGTCGAGCCCTACGTCCAGGACGCCATCGGCCATCTCGACCGGACCCAGGAGGGCAAGGCGTGGCTCGCCCAGCTCTACAGCCACGTCTTCGTCGAGGAGCACGCGCGGCGCCGCCACGGCCCGGAGCGGGCGCACAATGTCGGCCCCGAGAGGGGCGTCCCGGTTCGAGGCAACGAAGGTCCTTGCCCTTAGTTGCCCTGACCTCAACGTTTGCTTTGCCCGGCCGACTTTGCTGAGGTGGCGCCGACGGGTTTGGTCCCGACGGACGCTTGACTTCCGGCTCGGCGAGAAAAACCATTCTTGGTTACGATTCCCAAGCAGACCGGCGGGAGGCGAGCTATGCCCAGGCTGTCAATGGTATTGCCGTGGGGGGCATCGCTGGCGGGCGCGCTTCTGGGCGCCCTCATTCCGGTTGCCGCTCAGGCGCAGAGCCAGGCATCCGGCTTGCCCGAAGGCGCGGGCCGGGAGCTGGTCGGGACGGTCTGCACGGCCTGCCATCAGACCGCTCAGATCACGCAAAGCTCCGGCTACACCCGCGAGGGCTGGAAGGAGCTGACCAGCGCGATGATCGACCTGTCCGCCAGCCCGAAGGAACAGGACACGATCCTCCAGTATCTGGCGACGCATTTTCCCCCCAACGCCAGGCGGGCGCCCCGGCTGATACCAGGCAACGCGCGCATCACCTTCAAGGAGTGGCTGGTTCCGACGCTCGGTCAGCGCGCGCGCGATCCGGTCGAGGCGGCCGACGGCTCGATCTGGTGGGCCGGGCAATGGGGCAATCTGATCGGGCGGATCGATCCCGCGACCGGCCAGATGAAAGAATACCCGCTGCCGGACAACGCGCTGCCGCATTCGGTGACTCTCGATGCGGCCGGCAACGTCTGGTACACGGGCAACGGCAACGGCACGATCGGCAAGCTCGACCCGACGACGGGCAGGATCACCGTCTACAAGATGCCCGACCCGGCCGCGAAGGATCCGCATACCGCGGTCTTCGACCGGGCGGGGATCCTCTGGTTCACGCTTCAGCAGAGCAACATGGTGGGCCGCCTCGACCCGGCGAGCGGTGACATCCGGCTCGTGACCATGAAGACGCGGGGCGCCAAGCCCTACGGCATCAAGATCGACGCCGACGGCGTGCCCTGCGTCGCCTGCAACGGCAGCAACTGCCTGGTCAAGGTCGACCCGGTGACGATGGCGCTCACCGAGATCAGGCTGCCGGATCCGGCGACCACCGTGCGGCGTCTCGACATCGCCAAGGACGGCATGATCTGGTATGTCAACTCCTCGCAGGGCCGGCTCGGCCGCTTCAACCCGAAGACCGGCGACATCAAGGAGTGGCCCTCGCCGAGCGGCGCCTCCTCCTACCCCTACGCGATCGCGGTCGTCGACGGCATCGTCTGGTACAACGAATCGGGCAAGCGGCCCGATACCCTGGTCCGCTTCGACCCGAGGACGGAGACCTTCCAGAGCTGGCCGATCCCTTCGGGCGACGTCTACGCCGGCATCGTCCGCCACATGCGGCCGACCCGTGACGGCAACCTTCTGATCCACCAGACCGCCACCGACCGGATCATTCTGGTGACGATCAGCCACCCGACCGCGACGCAGTAGGCCCATGACCGACCAGTGGCAGTATCAGCTGCGCATCGAGATGCCGGACGAGGTCGCCCTGGTGGCGCGGCGTGATCCCGCCGACCCGGCGCTCCAGCCGCTCGCGGACATCCTTAAGAGACACCACGCGACGCTGAAGAGCCAGTACGACGCCTTCGCCGACTACGTTGCCGAAGCCGAGCGGCACGGAGTGGACAAATACCCACTCTACCAATGGACCAAGGACACGATCGAGCAGCCCGCCAAGCAGGCCAAGTATCGGAAATCCTTCACCCTTTACGTTGACGGCGACGAGGTCTACGCCAAAGCCAAAGCCGACGCGCTCGAAGCCGACCTCCGCCCCCTGGTCGGCGGCCCTCTGATCACCCGGTTGGCGAAGCATGACACCAACCCCGCCACCAACCCGCAGATGCCGGCGCGTTATCGGAAGTGAGGGTCAGCGGGCGGCGTAACCCGGCGGCGCTGGTGTTACGGAAAAAATACCATAAAAAACGCTGAAAGCTGAGGGTCTGCCTGGCTTTTGGGTTCGTTTGGTAGTTGCGGCTGGAGGCGCCGGGCGAGGCGGCGAGCGGGCGGCCTTCTGGCCGTAGGAGAGCGGCGCCCATGCCGCAACGAGGCCCGGAGTCGACGCTCGACCGGCGCTCATATCAGGTTGTAGGAAAATATGCAAGCCTTCCGGTGCTGGGGCGATGCCGGAAGCCACCCGTCACCGGTCGGCGGCGTGGTCATGACCGGCCTTCTCGTGGTCTTGTCGGGACCCAGGTGATGCCGTATATGATATTATGCGTGTGGTGCTGGACACGGACGTGGTGGTTGCAGGGGTGGTCAGTCCCACCGGTGCCAGTCGTCAGCTCCTGATCGCGGCTGCCGATGGGCGGTTCGAGCTTCTGGTTTCCGTGCCACTGATGCTGGAGTGGGAGGCGGTCTTGCAGCGCCCGGCGATCCTTCAAGCAGCGAAGGGCAGCGCGCGAGACATGGACGTGGTGCTCGACCAGCTTGCTGCCGCCGGCACCGCGGTCGATCTGCACTTCCTCTGGCGATCGCGGGCCAGGGATCCGGATGACGACATGGTGCTGGAGACGGCGATCAACGGCGAGGCGGATACGATCGTCACCTTCAACGTTCGACATCTCGCCGCGGCGGCGAGGTACTTCGGGATCGCGGTCGAGCGGCCGGCGGACCTGCTACGGAGACTGCCATGAGCCGGACCTTCCCCTTGCGCCTGCCCGAGTCGATCAGGCG
>JBKPDM010000046.1:0-6841 GCA_046727895.1 Pseudomonadota bacterium
CCCAGGCGCCATGCGACCCACCTGCAAATCTACACCTTCAACGAACTCTATGCGGACTTTCTGAGCAAGCAACTCAGACTGTTCGATTCGCTGTTGCGGTGGCCGAAGGGCTGGCTGCTGGAGCGCTTATTGATCGCGCAAGGCTTTTTGCACTCCGCTGTGTCGCAGCCGATCAAGGTAACCCTCCGGCGGACAGATCAGGGAACGCATCGACTCGAACTCCGTGCTGACGGCCATTCCAGAGAAACGCGCAAAGTCGTTGCGCGGGTTGTCAAGAGGCTGCGGTCGGCGCATGGTCTGCTGCGCGCGATGCCGGTCTCGCCGCTGCTGAAAATCGCCAGTCCCGGGCGCGGCTTCCACTTCGGTGGCACCTTTCCGATGCGGGAGTCACCGGGGCCCTTCGAATGCGATGTGTTCGGGCGGCCGCACGGGTTTTCTCGGGTCCATGTCGCCGATGCGACCGCGTTCCCCAGCATTGCGGCGACGACCATCACTCTGACGACGATGGCCAATGCCCACCGAATCGCGAGCGGCCACTCCCAGTACGCGGCGAGCTGAGACGGTGGCCGCACCAGTCTGCGCCGTCACCGGCGCGAACGGGTACGTCGGCGCAATCGTGACCAAGGCGCTGCTCGGGGCGGGCGCCAAGGTCGTCGAGCTACGGCGATCGGGCGACCGCCCGCCAGCGGCGGAGCAGACGTTCTTGTTCCGCTTGGGAGAGCCGGTTGCCCCTGAGTTGTGGGCGGGGGTGGACGTCCTGATCCATTGCGCCTACGATTTCTCCGTCCGCTCCTGGACAGAGGTCGAGCGGATCAACGTGCGCGGCAGTCTCCAGCTGTTCGAATCGGCGCGCGGCGCAGGCGTCAAACGGCTGATCTTCATTTCGTCGATGAGCAGCTTTCCAGGCTGCCGGTCGCAGTACGGCAGAGCCAAGTTCGCCGTGGAGCGCCGAGCGATCGAACTAGGCCTGATCATTGTGAGGCCAGGTCTGGTCTATGGCGCTCGGCCCGGCGGCATGGTCGGCGCCCTGAGACGGTCGGTTCGATCGATGCCGGTCGTGCCGCTCATCGGGCGCGGTGATCAGACCCTTTTCCCCGTGCACGAGGAGGACCTCGGGCGGCTGATCGTGCACCTGTCCGTCTGCTCGGATGCGCCGGCGGGCGAGCCGCTGATTGCTGCGAGTGAGCAACCCTCCACATTTCGTCACTTGCTCGAAGGCCTGGCCCGGAGCGAGCGCAAGAGTGTCTGGTTCGTGCGGGTTCCTGCATCCGTCGTGTGGGCCGCCCTCAAGTGTATTGAGGCCCTGGGCGTCCGCTCGCGCTTGCATTCCGATAGCCTGATCGGCTTCATGAATCAGGACCCTCATCCGGACTTCGCTCCTATCAGGAGGACCGGCATTGCATTTCGTGACTTCCAACCCAGCTGAGGCCATGGCGCACCCGCATCTGGTCGGTAGGGGTCGCGGGACCGATGAACGGCCCACATCAGGGGCGGCACCGAAGGTCCCGTGGAGCGCGCCACGACAAGTCAAGGTCACCGATGTGCTGTCCGGTTGTCGCTGCCGTTGGGCCAGCGCGTACCATGGTCACGCGCCGGCCGGGGCATCGGCCAGTTTGATCAAGAGCTCCAGGTGCCGGATCTCTTCGTCCCAGTCGAACCGGCTGGCCTGTCGCCTGATCTCGTCGCGAAACCGTTGCTCATGGCCGCCCTGGTAGAAGGCGATGATGGCCCGCGCCAGCTCGGCCGGGTCGCGGGGGGCGACCAGGAACCCCGTCCTGCCGTCTACGACCGCCTCGGGCAGCCCGCCGACCCGGGTCGTGATCACCGGCTTCTGGAAGGCATAGGCGAGCGGGGCGATCCCGCTCTGACTGGCCTCGACGTAGGGCAGGACGACGACGTCGGCAGCGCAAAAGTACGACGGGACGTCTTCATTCGCGATGTATTTGTCCTCGAAGCGGACGTGCGCAGCCACGCCATTCTCTTCGACGAGCGCGGTGTATTTGGATTTGTCCTCATAGAACTCGCCGGCAACGAGCAGCGTGCAGTCGACCTCGCGCAGAACGGCCGGCAGCGCCCGGATCAGATAGGCAAGTCCCTTGTAAGGGCGGATCAGGCCGAAGAACAGAACGACGTTGTGGCCGACCTCGAGATGCAATTGTTGTCGCGCCCTGGCCTTGTCGAGGACCTGCCCTGCCGCGAAGTCGGAATAGGCAGGGTGGCAATTGCGCACGACCTGCGCCTGCGGCTTCAGCTGCAACAGTTTTCGCCGGTCCTCTTCGGAGTGCACGATGAAGTAAGGGACATGGCGAAAGGCGTAGCGACAGAGAAGATGCTCGAGCAGGTGGCGCTCGTGCGGCAGGACGTTGTGGCAGAGGAAGCAGACGCGGCGCCGGCTCGCCCGGGGGAGGAGCTGCAGAATGGTGCCATAGGCGAGCCCGAAGAATGGCTGCCACCAGTTGAAAACGATGAGGTCCAACTTCTGCCGCCGCAATCGCTCAGCGGCGCGAAACCAGCTGATCGGATTGATCGAATCGATGATGGCGTCGTTCTCTTCGACGATCGGATTCGAGCTGTCGTCCCGTTGCGTTCGGCCAGGGAAGAGGAAGCGGGGATACTGGCGGCGAAAGGTGATGAAATCGACGCGATGGCGCCCGCGCAGCTTGCGCACCAGGATCGTCGAGTAATGGGCGATCCCGCCGCGCAGAGGATGGGAGAGCCCGACGACCGCCAGGCGCTTTGCCGCCCGGGAGGGCTCAGGTCCGGCGTCCGCGATGTCTCGGGCCGCGGCCAGCCCGGATGCAGCGCGCCGCGCGTTACCCATGGCTCTGCTTGAGGTGATCGGCGAGGCGGATCGCGAGTGCCACGATCGTGAGCGTCGGGTTGGCATGCCCGACCGTCGGAAAGACCGAGCTGCCGGCGATGAAGAGGTTGGCGACGCCATGCACCTTGCCGTCGCGGTTCACGACGCCCCGCCTGGGGTCATCGCTCATGCGCGTGGTGCCCATATGGTGCGAGGCGTCCGTGTAGGAGGGCGCTGCGGTCTCCAGCGCGCTCGTATCCAGCCGGCCGATGCCCTCGCGCGCCAGCCGTTCGCCGAGCAGCTCCTGCAGCCGGACCAGCGAGCCGGTTTCTTCTGGGCCGATCCTCCAGTCGACAACGAGGGCGTTCATGTCCAAACGGTCGCGCGAACTGCCAAGAAAGACCCGGCTCTCGGGCCGCGGCACCTGCTCGCAGTAGTTGATGATGGTAAGATCGCGCACCTTTCTCAGCCTCTGCGTCAGCGCCTTCAGGCGCGCATAGTGCCTGTAAAGAAAGTGCGGCATCACCTCTTTCGGCGTCAGGACATACACCAGGTCGCGGATTTCGGGAAGGTCGGCGCGAAAGAGGTCGAGGCGACTGCCGGCGTAACCTCGGCGCATCAGGACCTTGGCCACGTTCGCCGACGACTGGTAGCTCTGCTTTGCGAACTCCGAGAGCTGCGGCTCGAGGGTCAGATAGTTGTTGAGGAGCCGCTCGCGGCGCTGGGCCTCCTCCGACAGGCCAATGCCGATCTGGAGCTTGCCGTCGGGCAAGGGCGCGCCAAGCAGGAGGGATGAGCCCAAAGGGGCGGAGAGGCGGACGCTGCCGAGAACCACTCGCGGGTGGTCCATGAAGTAGCGGCCGACCAGGTCGTGGCGGTTGCCGACCCCCCGTGGGTCATGGCGGCGCGACGCGAGCAGCAGCCGGGCATTCTCCAGTCCGCCGCAGGCGAGGATATAGGTGTGGGCGGTGACGTGCAGCTGGTTGCCATTGAGCGTTTTGGCCGTGATCCCCTCGACCCGCTCACCGGCCTCGTTAGTGACGATCTCGGTCACGTTCGCGTTGATGTAGATCTTGATATTGGGGCTCTGCCGCAGTTGTCGCTTGAAAGTCTTGCCGAACCGAAGGGGCTGCCGTCCCCAGACGACGGCTTTCGGCTGCAGGTCGCCGTCGCAGAACAACGCCCGCTCGGTTGCGGCGAACCGCGACGTACGGGCCAGACGGTCCGCGAAGGCAGTGAAGCTTGGCAGCTCTAGGATGCGCTCCGCATCGTCATAGTAGCGATCGAGTTCGGCGTAGCCGATCGGCCAACCGCTGTTCGGCACCCAATCCCGCGCGCGCAGGTCCGCCGGATCGAGTTTCATGCTTCGCCCGGCCCAGATGTTCGAAGTCCCGCCGAAGAAACGAACGCGTGACATGGCGTTGTCCCGCGTCGGATATCCGATATTCGACAGATCGTAGAGCGATTGGACCTCCTGGTCGGGGCCATAGGCACCGCTTTCGATCAGGCAGACGCTTCTCGAGGTCCTGGCGAATTGCAGCGCAATCGAGATCCCGGCGACACCGGCACCGACGATGCAGATATCCGTACTATGGCTGGTCGATACCGGCAGCTTTCTGGAATCGACGGACTTCATGATCTCTGACGGAAGTTCGGCCTCAAGACACTCTGGACGCCCGGCCCGGGCGTCCACCAGGGCCTGGACCAGCCCACGACCATCCTGCCAAGATCGTGCCCGCACTCGCTAGGTTTGTGGGGCTTGGTCCGACTCGAGACCACACCGCGTGGCGGCGCGGTCGCGGACGCCCGCATCACGCCGCATGGCTGTCCCGCTGGTCGCCGTGTCGATGGACCTCACGCACCAGGCCCAGAACCTCGCTTGGTCGGTAGCTCGCCGAGGTCATCATTTCGGCCAGGAGTCCGAAGCTGGAGACCTGGATCCCGACGATGATCATCAGTGTGCCCAAGACCAACAACGGCCGATTGCCGATGGGCTCGCCGCTGAACCACAAGAGCGCGAGCCAGGCATTGATTACCAGACCGAATGCCCCGAGCACAACACCGAGCGGGCCGAACAAGTGTAGCGGCCGCCTTTGAAATCCGATCAGAAACAGCGTGGTAAACAGATCGAATGGCGCCCGCAGAATCCGCTCGTAGCTGTATTTCGATGCACCATGCACACGGCGGCGATGATGCACTGAAACTTCTCCTACCCGGTAACCTTTGGCGTGTGCGAGCGCCGGGATGTAGCGATAGAGATCGCCATAAAGGTGCAGTCCTCGGGTCACTTCGCGCCGATAAGCCTTAAATCCGCAGTTGAAATCGCGCAGGGCGAGCCCGGTAAAGACGGAGGTAATGAAATTAAATGCCTTAGATTCCGCTCTCCTTAGAGATGTGTCCTGCCGGTTCTCTTTCCAGCCGCTGACCAGATCAAACCCCTCGTTGATTTTGTCTAGAAACTTCGGAACTTCAGCGGGATCGTCCTGCAGATCGCCATCCATGGTGATGATGACTTCGCCGCGGGCGATCTCGAAGCCGGACTGCAGGGCAGTCGCCTTGCCGAAGCGGCGGCGCAGTTCGACCAGGACCACGTGCTGATCGGATGCGACCAAACTCTTGCACAGGCCGACCGAGCCATCCGAACTGCCATCGTCGACGAAAATGATCTCGTACGGTCGCTTGAGGCGGGTCAGTGCCGCCGTCAACTCCTGGTGGAGTTGTTGCAGGCTGTCATGCTCGTTCAAAATAGGGATGATGATGGACAAGAAGGGAGTCATGCTGGCCCACCGTGACGGTGCTTGTCCGCCTCGCCTGTCAGCGGGGTCGGACCATGGGGGGCTGCGCTCACCGGGCACGGTTTCCGTCGAGATTCATCGTCCGACCGTCCCACATCTGGCGCCCTCCGCGAACAGCTACTACCAGATCGACCGCTGCCCCGCCACTTCTTTCGGCCGTCGTCTTCGTGCACGCTCTTGACGAGCGCGCGGTACACCCGGTGCCGGCGTGGTCGGCGCGGCCACCGTCCGAACGATCGATGACACCTGTCGAGGGCCATGCCGGCGCTATCGGTCGCCTGGCACCGGACATGGCTGCCGCTGGCGCCGGAAACACGTTCTGATCCGTGATCCACTTGGCGAGCGCGTCGGCGATGATCTGAGCGCCGAACGCATTCGGATGCGGGTCCGCGCGATAGAATGGTGACCGCTCTCGCCCAAGCTCACGGAACACGGGATAGAGGTCCAGAACCGGCAGCCCGCGTGCTTCGAGCCCGGCCCTCACCTGCTGAGCCGAGCGGAGAATCGCCGGGAAGTCGTCCGCGCCGTACAGCTCTTCCTTGCTCGGCATCAGGACGACGACGAACCGGCCACCCTGCCTCTCGACCTCGGCCTTCAGCTGCTCCAGCGGGCGAAAGAGGATCTCCCGCATGTCGGCAACATCGGGGCGGTCGATGCCTTGGGCGAGGCGCTCCTGTTCGCGAAGCGAAAGGAAGATGGTGTCGCCGTTCGGGAAAACGACCCGCTCGCGCTCGCCCGGAGGGTGAAGGAGCGATTGGACGCCCTTGTAGCCGGTCTGCAGGAGCTGTGACTTGCCAAGCTGGCGGTGCAGAAAGCGCAGAACCCGCTCGAGGCCGGGCGGCACCTGCTCCGGATCGTTCCGGTGCGTCACAGCGTAGGTGAAGCGGTAGTGAGTGAAGTCCGGGTCCGGCCTGTTCTCGCTCAGCAAGCGGTCGAAATGGAGCGAATTGTCGATGTCCCATATCACCCAGAGAAGCGCGACCACCAGCTTCGGCTGAAGAGGCTCGGCGTACTTGCGGTACATCAGGTACTGATGCGCGGTTCCGGCCCCCGGAAGGGCGAAATTCAAGGCCGAGCGGCCGCCAAGGCGCTGCTCGAGCAGGGCGGTGAGCTCACCGTCCAGACCGAGCCCCGGTCCGTCCAGCAAGGAGTCGCCGAGCACCGCGATGTCGACCTGGCTTGGCCAGGGCTCCGGATTGGGGAAACCGGCGTGGTCGGTCTGAAGCGTGTAAGTATAGTCGAGGGT
>JBKPDM010000047.1:0-3692 GCA_046727895.1 Pseudomonadota bacterium
CTTGAAGGTGCCTTGCCTCTCCACCCAAGAGAGAAACGACTGAGGTGCCATCGTAGCTCCCTGCGGTCAAAGGGTGGGTGCTCGCCATGTCGGCTTTGCCTGCGCGTGGCTGCGCTTCCCGGGCTTCGCCCGCCTTTGACCTCCGTTGCATCCCCTGGCCTGCCAGAGGGCAGATCGGCTCCGAGGAACATCGGGCCCCAAGCTGTCGCTAAGGGAGTGGCGTGGCCGAGATGCTCGGCTTCGACCGCGTTCGCGCTCGGTAGCCGAGCGCCGAATGGAGATAGCCGGGCCCGTGCCGAGCGCGGAGGTGATGTGGCGCTGCAGGCGGTGTCCTAGATCCAGCCGGCGCGGCGGAAGCGAACAAAGAGGTAGCCGCAGACCGCGACGATGATCGCAAGTACGGCGAAATAGCCATAGCGCCACTGCAGCTCCGGCATGTTCGCGAAGTTCATGCCGTAGATCCCAGCGATCGCAGTAGGCACGGCGAGGATCGCTGCCCAGCCGGCCAGCCGCCGGCCGGTCGTGCTCTGCCGGGACGACTCTAGCAGCAGGCTTGCTTCAAAGGCGAAGCTCAGCATCTCGCGCAGCGTGTCGATCTGCTCGAGCACGCGGTTCACGTGGTCAGCGATGTCTCGGAAGTAGGGTCGGAAGGCAGGATCGATGCCCGGCAACTCCAGATGCGCGAGTCTCTGGCAGACGTCCGCGGTGGGTGCCACCACCAGGCGTAGCTTCTGCAGTTCCCTCCTAAGATCATAGATGCGAGCGATCTTGGTCTCATCGAGAGGTGGTGTGAGGATACGCTCCTCGAGCGCTTCGACCTCCTCAGCCAACGGGCTGATGACCGCAAGGTAGTTGTCGACGATGAAGTCGACGATGGCATAAAGGACGTAGTCTTCCCCGTGCGCGAGTCGCTGCGGGGCGGCCTCGGCGCATTCTCGCACGCGCGCGTACGACGCCGAGGCGCCGTGCCGGATGGAAATGATGTAGCCACGGCCGAGGAACATCTCAGTTTCACCGAGCTCGATGCGGCCGTCGACCAGGAATGCGGTGCGCATTACTAAAAAGGTCGTGTCCCCGTACTGCTCCAGCTTCGGTCGCTGGTGCGCGTGGAGCGCATCCTCGATTGCGAGATCGTGCAATTGAAACTGCGCTTGGAGCTCGCGCAGCTCGCGTTCATTAGGCTGATGGATACCAATCCAGACGAAGTGGCCCGGCTCTGCCGCCCACCGCCCGCTCTCCTTGATCGCGATGTCCGCCACCTTGCGGCCCGCGCTATAGGCCGCCGCGGCGATCACTTTGCCCATCGCGCCACGCCTTCTCCAACTCGGCTCCGCAATTGGCCACTGGGTGTTGGGAGCCGTCGCCTTGGAGTACGGCCCCGCCTCATCTCAGGATCTCGCCGGTTCTCTTGAGCTCCAGGGTGAGTTCGCCGACCAAGCTCTTCAGGCGTGCGTTCTCGCGTTCGAACCCGCCTTGGCGTTTGTGGGGCGCCGCCCGGCTCGAACGCTTTCGCGGCGTCGGCGAGGAACTTGGCGCGCCAGTGGTAGTACAGCGTCTCGTTGTCGTTTTCAAAGAACGTTGTTCAGGTGGACGAGCATTGGGTTCCCTCCTGTCGGAGCGTGACCGGTCCGGCGAGGCGGCGCAAGGACGCTTTGCGCCGGCTGGCGCCGCCCAGGCGCTGGTTATGGTCTGCCCACGAGGCGCTTGATCTCGACGAGGAAGGCGATGCTGATTCTCTCGCCCATGCCCCGGCGGCAGGCGGAACTCGGGCGGCTTCGACCTGATCTCGCTCGCGCCTTTCCTCCTGATCCTGACTCGGCACCGTGGTCAAGGTCGAGGACAACGAGCTGCTGGGCCGAGATCGCCAAAGACATCCGGGTGCGGATCGCGCGGAGCACGATTGAGGTGCTGGGCAAGCCCGAGCCGGCGGCGGCGCTGGCGGCGCCAAGACCGGCCTGATGGCGCAGCTGTTCGGCAAGAAGTGAGCGCGCGCCGATGCTCCGCTTCGCCACCTGGAAGGTCGTTCTGATCCTCGCCATCTGCGGCGCCGGGCTGGTGTTCAGCCTGCCCAATCTGTTCCCGCGCGCCGCGATGACGCGCATGCCGGACTGGCTGCCGCACCAGCAATTCAATCTCGGCCTCGGGGGGCTCGTATCTGCTGCTCGAGGTCGATCTCAAGGCGGTCATCCGGGAGCGGATGAACACGCTGGTCGAGGACATCCGCACGCATCTGCGCCAGGCGCGGATCGGCTATCGCGGCCTTGGCGTGCGCGGCGAGGCGGCGACCTTGACGCTGACCGATCCGGCCCAGCAGGCCCTCGAGGTCCTGAACCAGCTCAATCCCAACCGGTTCTCCAAAGAGATCGAGGTGACCCAGGGCGAGGGCGGCCGCATCGACGTCCGTCTGAGCGACAAGACAATCCAGGACATCCGCGATGCGGCGGTCCGCCAGTCGCTCGAGATTGTGCGCCGGCGCATCGACGAGCTCGGCACGCGCGAGCCGACCATCCAGCGCCAGGGCGAGGACCGGATTCTGGTCCAGGTGCCGGGCGAGAAGGACCCGGGGAGCATCAAGCGGCTGCTCGGCACGACCGCCAAGCTGACCTTCCACTTGGTCGATATGGAGACACCGCTCCAGCAGGCACTGGCCGGCAATCTGCCGCCCGGGTCGGAGCTGCTGCCGAGCGCCGAGAAGGGCGGCCAGGGCGAACTCGCGGTGCGCAAACAGGTGGAAGTCAGTGGCGGGAACCTGATTGACGCCCAGCCGACCTTTCAGCAGAACGAGCCGGTGGTCAGCTTTCGCTTCGACTCGGTGGGCGCGCGCAAGTTCGGCGCCGTGACCCGCGAGCACGTGGGCGAACTGCTCGCGATCGTGCTCGACGGCAAGGTCATCAGCGCGCCCCGGATCCGCGAGCCGATCCTCGGCGGCAGCGGCGTCATCTCGGGCAACTTCACCGCCCAGTCGGCCAACGAGCTGGCGATCCTGCTGCGCGCGGGCGCGCTGCCGCTCAACATCGTCGAGGAGCGCAGCGTCGGTCCTGATCTCGGCGCCGACTCGATCGCGGCCGGCAAGATCGCGGGCGTGGTCGCGTTCGTCCTGGTCACCGGCTTCATGGTGATTTACTACGGCGTCTTCGGGGTCATCGCCGACATGGCGCTGGTCGTGAACCTGCTCCTCCTGGTCGGCGCGCTCTCGATCCTGCAGGCGACGCTGACGCTCCCGGGCATCGCCGGCATCGTGCTCGCGATCGGCATGGGAGTCGACTCCAACGTCCTGATCCTACGAGCGGATTCGGGAGGAATCCCACCTCGGCCGAACCCCGATCGCGGCTGTTGACCTCGGTTTTCGGGAAGCGTTGCGCACGATCATCGATGCGCATGTCACGGCCCTGATCGCCGCGGTCTTGCTCTACATCTTTGGCTCGGGCCCGGTGCGCGGCTTCGGCGTGACCCTTGGGATCGGCATCGCGACCAACCTGTTCACCGCGGTCACGTTCCACCAGGCTGGTCGTGGTCGTGGCGACCTGGCTCAGGCGGACGCGCCCCGCCATGCTGCCGGGCTGAAGCCCTCACCATGCGCTCCTTTCGGCTGATGCGCGACGAGCACGCACATGTCTCAACGCCCTTGCTGTCTTGACCTCGCGTCACGAAAAAGCCTCGATGATCACCAGCGACCCGATGCACCCATGGAG
>JBKPDM010000048.1:0-3974 GCA_046727895.1 Pseudomonadota bacterium
GAGCTAGCCTTCATGGCGCGCGACGGCTTTCCCGATGTCGAGACCCAGACCGATCTGTATTGCAAGGTGCGCGAGCTGGCTGGCGACAAGCCGGTGGTCTTCCGCACCCTCGACGTGGGCAGCGACAAGCATCTGCCCTACTGGACCTTCCCGTCCGAAGAGAACCCGGCCATGGGCTGGCGCGCGATGCGCATGGTGCTCGATCGGCCGGTGATCCTGCGCACGCAACTGCGGGCGCTGATCAAGAGCGCCGGCGGCCGGCCGCTCGACATCATGTTTCCGATGGTTGCCGAGGTCGCCGAACTCACCGCCGCCCGGCAGCTGCTCGCCATGGAGCTGGAACGCGCCGAGCAAAGGGGCGAGGCCATGCCGAGCCGGCTCCGGGTCGGCGCCATGCTCGAGGTGCCCGCGCTGCTCTGGCAGCTGGCGGCGCTCCTGCCCCGGGTCGATTTCATCTCGATCGGCAGCAACGATCTGATGCAGTTTCTGTTCGCCTGCGATCGCGGCAATCCGGAGCTGGTCGGCCGCTACGACGTACTCTCGCCGCCGGTGCTTTCGTTCCTGCGCGAGCTGGTCGCGCGCTGCCGTGAAGCCGGGGTGACGCTGTCGATCTGCGGCGAGATGGCCTCGCGCCCGCTCGAAGCCATGACGCTCCTCGGACTCGGTGTGCGCCATCTGTCCGTCACGCCCGCCGCGGTCGGCCCGATCAAGGCGATGCTGCGCTCGCTGCGCTGCGGTCGCCTCGCGTGCTATCTCGAGCAGCTGTATGATTTACCGGACCACAGTGTCCGTGTTAGACTGCGTCACTACGCGCTTGATCACGGCGTGCAGCTCCATATCTGAGATGGGCTGCAGTCTGCGCGCCGGTGTCGGGGGAGCGGGCGATCCGGCGCTTCACTCGAATGCTGGGGCGGGCTGTCCGACCGGGCCGGGCACCGACCAGGGCGGCGTTCGCGCAAGGTATGCTTGGCACGACGACTGACGATCAGGACCAGCTCGACCCCGCCGAGGCCTTGATGCGCGAGGTTGGCGCCCAGCTGCGCCAGGTGCGCCTGGAGCGGGGCGAGGGCCTCGACGACGTCGCCCAGCATCTGCGCATCAAGGCGACCTATCTGTTCGGTATCGAGCAGGGTGATCTGTCGATGATGCCCGGGCGCACCTACGCCCTGGGGTTCCTGCGCAGCTACGCCGATTACCTCGGCTTCGACGGCAGTGATCTGATCACCCAGATCAAGTCGACGGTCGCCGACCTCACGGACAAGACGCGCCTGCGCATCCGCACACCGCTGCCCGAGAGCCGGTTGCCGAAGACGCCGCTTCTGGTCCTCTCGCTGGTCGCGATCGCCGGGATCTATGCCGGCTGGTCGTATCTCCATCACGGCGGGCAGACGATGATCGAGACGGTGGCCGAGGTGCCGGGCAACCTCCGCACCTTCGCCCTCGATGCCGTGCGCGGCGACGGTCGGCCGACCGGCGCAGCGTCGGTGACCGAGGCGCCAGAGCCGGACGTCCAGGCGGATCAGGCCGGCGCCACCGTATCGGTCGAGCCGCCTCCGACCACCTCCGGCGACTCGACCGCCGAAACGCCGCCGGCTTCCGCGGCGCGGGCGGCGCCGCCCGAGGCTGGCCCGCCCGTGGCCCAGACATTGGCACGAGCGAACCTGCCCGAGCCTTCCGGCACAGTCGTGCAACCCTCGCCGCCGACGGCCGGGCCGGCCGAGCCCGAGCAGCAGATCGGAGCCAGTAGGGGAGCAGGGCCGGTCATGCGACCGGAAACCGGCGAGTCTGAAGCCGGCGCCTCACAGACTGCCGGGGTGGACGTCTCCCCACACCCCGGCTCGCCGCCGGCTGACGCCGTGCTGCCGGCGCTCGGGCCGCCGCTCTACGATCATCCGCGGGTGAAGGCCAGCGAGCCGGCAAATGGCGGCTCGGGCGCGGTCGATGTGACTCGTGAGGCCGAGCTGCCAAAAGAGGGCGGGGCGAACCCGCCGGACGCAAGCCAGGTTCTGGCCCGGCTGGTCCCTCCGCCCGCGAGCGGCGACGCGGCTGCGCCGCAGGTGTTCGAGGCGGAGAATACCGACGCCCGGGTCATCCTGCGCGCGCATGACACCAGCTGGATCCGGGTGGACAGCGCCAGCGGCGACTACCTGCGCTCGCACACCTTGCAGCCAGGCGATGTCTTTCTGGTGCCGAACCGCTCCGATCTGGCGCTCTGGACCGGTAACGCGGGCGGTCTCGAGGTGATCGTCGACGGCACGACCTTGCCGCCGCTCGGCGGCGATGGCTCGGTGCTCCGCGGCGTGCCGCTCGATCCGGAGCACCTGCGGGCCCGCCTGGGGCCGGAAAAGCCGCGGTAGCCGCCGGATCGTCGGCTGGTATCGCCCGGCAAACGCCGTATGATGCGCCCGCCAGCCGGTCGCTGCCGGAGAGTCATGGAGCGAGCATGGTCGCACTGAGTGAGATCACGCGGCATGAGACCCACGCCGTGCGCGTGGGCGACGTCGTCGTCGGCGGCGACGCGCCGGTCGTCGTGCAGTCGATGACCAACACCGACACCGCCGACGTCGAGGCCACGACCCGTCAGGTGATCGAGCTCGCCGATACCGGCTCCGAGATCGTGCGGGTGACGGTCAACAACGACGCGGCGGCCGAGGCGGTGCCCCGGATTCGCGACCGGCTCTGGCTGCGGGGATACCACGTTCCCCTGGTTGGCGACTTCCACTATCACGGCCATCTGTTCCTCACCCGCCACCCGGACTGCGCGGCCGCCCTGGGCAAGTTGCGCATCAATCCGGGCAACGTCGGCTTCGGCGCCAAACGCGACCGGCAGTTCGAGATGATGATCGAGGCGGCGTTGCGCCACGAGAAGCCGGTCCGGATCGGCGTCAACTGGGGCAGTCTCGACGCCGAGCTGTCGACCCGGATGATGGACGACAATGCGCGCCTGCCCGAGCCGCAGTCGGCCGACGCGGTGCTGCGCGAGGCGCTGGTCGTCTCGGCGCTGGCGAGCGCGGCCAGAGCCGAGGAGATCGGCCTGCCGGCGGACCGGATCGTGATCTCGGCCAAGGTCAGCCGGGTGCAGGATCTGATCGCGGTCTACCGCGAGCTCGCGCGCCGCTCGCGCTATGCCCTGCATCTCGGGCTGACCGAGGCCGGGATCGGCGCCAAGGGCATCGTCGCGACCGCGGCGGCGCTGGCGATCCTGCTCCAGGAGGGCATCGGCGACACCATCCGCGCCTCGCTCACGCCGCGGCCGGGCGAAGCGCGCACCCAGGAGGTGATCGTCTGCCAGGAGCTGTTGCAGAGCCTGGGACTTCGCTCCTTCGCGCCGCAGGTTGCCGCCTGCCCCGGCTGCGGCCGCACGACCAGCACCTATTTCCAGGAGCTGGCGGATCGGATTCAGGGCTATTTGCGCGATCAGATGCCGATCTGGAAGCAGCACTATCCGGGCGTCGAGGCGCTGAACGTCGCGGTCATGGGCTGTATCGTCAACGGCCCGGGCGAGAGCAAGCATGCCGATGTCGGCATCAGCCTGCCCGGCACCGGCGAGAGCCCGGCGGCACCGGTGTTCATCGACGGCAAGAAGGCGGTGACGCTGAGAGGCGAGCGGATTGCCGAGGAATTCCAGGCGCTCGTCGCCGACTATGTCGAGCGTCGTTACGGCGCGGCGGCCCAGAACCCCGCGCCCGAGAAGAAGAGCGCCTGAGGGCCGCCGCACGACTTGCCTCGAACCTTGCGGGCAGCTCGGGCGCGGTGCGCTTTGCATTCCGAGTCGAAAGTTGCGATAAGCTCCCGGCCAACCACGCCCACTACCTCCGACACGCCAGCATCCGAGCATGAGCGCGCTTCGCCCCGTCCGCGGCACCCACGACATCGTCGGCGAGGATGCGTTGCGCCACCGCCGGGTGGTGGAGACCGGCCGTGAGGTCGCGGCGCGCTACGGCTACGCCGAGATCGCCCTGCCGGTGTTCGAG
>JBKPDM010000049.1:0-11676 GCA_046727895.1 Pseudomonadota bacterium
GGCTCGCGTAAGCCCTGTCCGAACCGACTCCGCAGACGTGGTCATCCACCGGGGCCGACTTTATTGGCCCGGCCGGGAGTATGCCGCGCGCACGTCGGTTCGTCCTGGTGCGGGGAAGCTGGACACGCTGCGCAACACGACCGTGCTGATCACGGTCTGGCTGTATCTGCTGTTCAACTGGGGCTTCATGCAGCTTCGCATCCCGCCAGTGGCTGGTGGCGGGCTGCCGGTCGGCGAGATCGTTCTGTTTCTGTCCCTGATCACGATCAACTACACCGGCGTGCTCGGCCGGCTGTCGCGCACGGTCTCGCTTGTACCGCTGGCCATCTGGTGGGTGTTCGGGGTCGGGCGGGCGATGTTCGGCTTCGTGGAGTACGGTGCCTGGGCACTGCGTGACGCCGCCCATGTCCTCGAATCGCTGTTCTTGCTGATCGGCTTCGTCTTCGCCGGTGATCCGCGGAGCCTGGAGAGGTTCTTCGACTGGCTGCCGAAGATGCTGGCAATTACAGTGCTGTATGGCTTGCTTTATCCGTTCCACGAAGAAATCTGGAACCTGTCGCCTTCCATCATGTCCGGCGCCGGCTACGAGGCGCCGATCCTGGGCAGCATGGGGACCACCGCCTACCTCATGATCATGGCGGCGGTCTACCTGATCCTGTGGCACGGCGAGAAGGCACTGGCCAATCTGATCGCGGTCCTGATCATCGGCTATGCCATTGCGGTCTTTCAGGCCCGGACCCTGTACCTGATCCTGATCGCCGTGTTCGGCTTTATCGTCGTCTACCGTCGCTCGAGCATCGGCAATCTCGGCATCATCATCTATCTCTCCGGCCTTGCCTTGGCGTTGATCGCGCTCGTCGGTCTGCAACTTCAGGGGCGTCTCGGCGCCTCCTTCAGCTTCGATTTTCTGATGCAGCACTTCCTCGCGATTTTTGGCGTTTCGAGCCATCAATACGAGGGTGTCGCCTCGGCGGCGGCGGGCATCGATCAGCGGCTCGAGTGGTGGCAACACATCTACGATCAGATGGTGGCGGATCCATTCAGCCTGCTGCTCGGGCTCGGCTACGGCGTGCCGTTGACCGATTTTCATAGCAGTACCGGCGCGGTGGTCCGGGAACCTCATAATTCCTATGTCACGGTGTTCGCCCGCACCGGGATCGTCGGCGGAATCTGTTGGTTCGTGATCATGGCCAATCTGATCTATCGCTGGCATCAGACCTTCATGCACTGCCGTCAGATCGGTTGGCGATTGGGTGAAAACCGGCTGATGGTGCTGATGGTTTTCTTCATCAGCATGTGGGTTCTGGCGGTCGGCGAAGATGGCTTCGAGAAGCCGTACAACATCATCCCGTTTTACTTTTTCTGGGGCATCGTGCTGCGCATGAGCCTGCTGCTGCAGCGTGGGGAGATCGGCCCGGAGACGGAAGAGACCCGCCCAGACCCCGATCGGCTGTAGCGCTTGAAAGGCGCGGCTCCACGAGGTGACGAACGGCAAGGCTGCCAAAGCGAATCCTCGCTGCTGCGGGAAAGGAACCCTGCGCGAGGTTCGACGCGCCAGCCCACTTCCGCCAACCACGGGCAGGCCGCGGCGGGTCTGCCGCTATCTGTTGGCCGGGATCGAATATCGTTGGTTCGATGTGTGCTCTCTGACTCGGAGATCGAGCAAATCCGAGCTCTCATGTTCGCGGTCAAGCCGTTGGGCAGCAGAATGGTCTCCAGCAAGCGCCGAAGTCGGTTGGTGGATGGCGAAGCGCCTGGCGGGCGGCGGGCTTTCGAGACGACGGTTGAGCAAGCTCTCATGCGCGGGTTGGCTGCCGCATGACCGCGGGTTTCGTCTCGGGGCTGCCTCGCTCTAGAGGCGAGCGTCGGCCAGCGGCCGGCTCATAACAGGCGACGAGGATTCCCCACCGGGCCCTGCCGCCCGCCAGGCGCTTCGTGCTAAATGTGAAGTGCTGCGCGATCTCCCTGTCGCTATGCAAATCCAGTTACCCGATCGCTGGTCGCACCATCCGGGCGATCGCCCAGATGAAGCCCACCATCTCACGGGCGATCGCCGTGGTCACGACCACCTTCGGTTTGCCGGCCGCCGCGAGGCGGCGGTAACGGTTGCAAAGGCGCAGCTGCGCCTTCCAGGCGACCTCGCGGATCGCTTGAGGCAAGCGTTCGATTCGGTCGAGCAGCTTACCGCTGACCCGGGCCCGCATGCGGTAGGTCCAGGCGCCTTCGATCAAGACCCGGCGGGTATGGGCGTTGCCAGCCCTGGTGATGCCGCCGCGGCGGGCGCTGGTGCCGCTCGAGTGTTCCGATGGCACCAGCCCCAGGTAGGCCATGAGCTGGCGGGGAGTGGGGAAGCGGGAGAAGTCGCCGACCTCGGCGACCACGGTCACCGGGACGATCAGACCGACCCCGCGCATCGCCTGCACGGCCTCGACCACCAGCGCCATCGACCAACAGAGCAGGAGCTCCCCGATCTGGCGCTCCAGGCGCGCGAGCCGCACCTCAGTATCCTCGACCGCGTGGATGTAGTCCTGGAGCACGATCTGCTGGGGGGTGGTCGAAGCGGACCGTGCTCAGCCAGCGGCGGTAGGCCCGGGTCCAACCGCGGGCACCGCAGTAGATCCGGCCGTGGCGCAGGAGAGAGCCCTGCAGATGCTGGCGGGTCTTCGCGAGCACGCGTCGTGCTGTGGCTCGCGCCCGCACCAGATCGCGCATCGCCTCATGGGCGGCATCCGGAACCCACACGGGCGTCAGCTCGCCGGCCCGGTGCAGCCTGGCGAGCGTGGTGGCATCGCGGCGGTTGGTCTTCACCCGGTCGCCGGGCCGACTCGAAATCAGCGACGGCGCGACCACGCTGCAGTCCTGGCCGAGGCCGCTGAGTAGCCGATGCACGCCGTACCCGCACGGACCGGCTTCGTAGCAAAAGCTGAGCCGCTGATGCCGGCCGTTCAGCCGCCCGACCAGGCGACACAACCCCTCCGGGGTGCTCGGGATCTCGCCCAGAAAGCGGACTTCACCCCCGCGACCAGGCTCGGCGATCGCCACCGAGGTCATTCTCTTGTGTACGTCCAAACCGACGAACGTGATAGCTTCCATGCGGCCCGTCTCCTATGCCTGAGGCTCGGCGCCAGCCAATCCGGCGCAACCCGCGGCATACCGGAGACGGGTCCCTTCAGCTCACAAGGCGAACATAGGGTCTAGTACAACGCGCTCGCAGGAATGGACTTAATCTCGACGGACCGCCGGCGCGCCACCCTCGTATACGTGGACGAGGCCCTGGTTGCGGTTTTCGTGGGTGAAGACAGCGAACAGGATGCGTCCCATCGAGGTATTGTCCTGGAAGGCGCCCATCCGACGGGTTCGGCGGCGGACCTCGCGAAAGCGGCGCTCGAGGACGTCATCGGTGCCGTTCAGGAGGTGCGCCACGACCGAGCGATCGAGCGGTGGGCGGAGGTCCGACGTCTTCCGCCGGCCAGCTGCATCTTACGGTCGGTGATGTTGATCTCCTAGCTTTGCTGCATAGTCGTCGATATCAAGTCTGCTGGCGGACCGCCAAGCTCGCCGCCGGGTGTCGCCTCGAACACGCTCAGACGCTGCTGTCCGAGCGGCCTATCGGAGAGCCCGCTTCTGGCGGGATCGGCGGACCCGGCCAGCGGCAGGCGGTGCTCAAGGCGCTCGCCGCTCTTCCCGAGCAGCGCTACCCGCCTCGCACCGAACATCCGGCGCTTGACGGTGTAAGCGAGGTTCATGATTCGAGGGTCGTAGGCGCCGACCGGCTCGAGCAGCATCTGCACGCCATGCCACTGGACGAACAGCCAGAGCAGCAGATGACCGTAGCAGCGCAGTCGCTGGCGGCGACCAGGCACATGCCGCCGCACCATGCGCCAATACTCAGCATAGATCCGCCAGAAGGGACAGAGGTCGCGCAAGCGGGGTTTCTGGCTGTCCGGTAGGTACCAGTTACGGGTCAGGCGCCGGTCATGGTAGACGGCGCGCACGCAGCGATCGGGATGGTCCCGGTTGAGGAACAGCGGCTCGGGGACCTGGATCAGACGGCCAAGCAGGCCGAGTTCAGCGGTCAGGACGCCGTCCGAAGCATAGTAGGGCCCGATCAGCGCGGTCTGGGCGAGCACGTCCCGGCGAATGACGCCAAAGATCTCGGTGCTCCAGTGGGTCGAATTGACCAACACGTTAAAACGCTTCGCGACCGACCGCGCATTCGCGCCGACCAATTCGCTGTCATAGATCCCTATGCTGTTGCCTTCGGCGTCGATCTTGCGGACCAGCGACTGGCAGAGCACCGCATCCGGGTTGGCCTCCAGTGAAGCAACGCAGCGCTCCAGATGGGTCGGCTCCAGGAGGTCGTCGTGCGCCGCCCATTTGAAGTATTTGGCCGACGCGAGCTCGAAGCACCGGTTGAAGTTGGCACTCGCACCCATATTGTGAGCGTTCCGGTAATAGCGAACGCGCACATCGCGCGCCGCATAGCGGCGGCAGATTTGCTCAGTTTCGTCGCTCGACGCATTGTCGCAGATGATCAACTCGAAATCGGTCAGCGTTTGACCGAGGATTGACTTGATCGCAGCCGAGATATACCTGCCGTCATTGTAGACAGGCAAACCGATGGAAACCAGTACTTGGTCCATCATTGAAATCGGTGCCTTCCCTCAACAAGCCGTCCGTTGAGGCTTGAGCCCCACCCCTTAGACCCCTAAACAATTTAAGGTAGCACGACTGGCGACCGAAAAGCAATTTAAATTGTGTCCTACGCCAGCTTCCACTACCAGGCCAACGGCTGGACCCGAGCCCGTCGGGTGGTGGCCAAGGTCGAGTCGTACCAGGGTGAGCTGTATCCCCGCGTCGGCTTCATCGTGACCAACCTAACGCCGCTTTCTCCGCTAGGCCCAGAGCGGCGCGAAGCGGGTGGTTCGGCGCCGGTCAGGTCGGGCACCCGTCCCGCTGCAAAAGGCCGCGGAGGCGAACCCTGGCAGCTGCGGGAAAGGAACCCGGCTCGAGCTGCGCCGCGCCACCCAGTTCGCCCAACCAGGGGCAGGCGCTGGCCAGCCGCCGCGCGGAGCGGCGGCTGCGCGTTTGAGTGCGCACCGGGCCTCGGCGAGGTCGGATGACGCTGGCGGTCAAGAGCGGGCTTGCCACCACTGTACGCGATGAGCGGTCTGCTGCAATCTGTTGGCCGGGATCGAAGATCAAATGGGTCGACGTGTAGATCTCCGACTCGTCGGGACGGCAAATCGGAGTTATAATATGCTCGACCGTCGGTCAGTCGACGAGGTCTTGGGCTGACCGGTTCTGATCGTCGGGATTCCGGCGAGCGGGGGTTGGTCATGCGAACCACGGGAGAGGAAGGAGGGGCCCGTCGTGAGTCCTGTTGTGATGCCTGCGGTCCCATCGGTCTCGGTGGGGCTTCCGGTTTTCAATGGCGCCGCGTACGTCGCAGAGGCGATTGATTCGATTCTGAATCAAAGTTATGAAGACTTCGAGCTTCTGATTCAGGACAATGCGTCAACCGACGAGACCGAAGAGATCTGCCGCGCTTATGTGGCAAAGGACCAGCGAGTCAGTTATGTCAGAAATCCGCACAACATAGGCGCCGCCTCGAACTATAACCTGGTATTTCAACGTGCTCGCGGACACTATTTCAAGTGGATTGCACATGATGACATCTGTTCACCAGATTTTCTACGACTATGTGTCGAGATTCTCGACAATAATCCAACGGTCGTACTGTGCTGTGGTCGAGCCAGGTTGATCAATGACGATGGAACACCCGTGCGCTATGATCCAATCAGAAAGTGTCATGTGACGAGATATGGCGAACTGGTTGGCATAATTGATCCTGGACATAGAGCCGAAGGTTCAATACCGGCGTGGAGATTTTGGGATATCCTAGTACGAACGATGCGTACCTTTGAAATATTTGGTATCATACGCTCTACTGTACTCAGGAAGACCGGACTTCACGGCAATTACTACGGTTCAGATAAAGTATTGCTAGCCGAGTTGAGCTTGTTGGGTCGCTTTCATTTGTTGCCGGAGGTACTTCTCTCCAGAAGGTGTCATCGCCATCAGTCGAGCAAGCTCGACATCGCCCAAAAAGGCGCCTGGATCGGCAGCACCAAGGCGGATGGCTGGCTCCGGCTGCGCCTGCGCAAAGTCATTCCGGGATACCTCGAGGTGGTGCATCGATCCCCGGTGAGGTTGGACCAAAAGCTCATGTGTTACAGCGCCATCGCCTATCGCGTCGTCGCCCCGCAGACATGGATCAAGCAGTTCATGCCCGGCCGGTACACCGAGACGTGACGCGAGCACCAAGGCTGCGCGCGGTCTGCGGGAGCTCAGCGCTAAGGGACGTCGATGACCATGCCGTCGTAGGCCGGCTCGACCCCGGCCGGCAGCCGGCGTTTCAAGTCCCAGTAGTCCAGCTCATGGTTCATGTGCGTCAGAACGGCCTGCCCTGGTCTGATCTCGGCGATCCAGGCGAGGGTCTGCTCGAGATGGGCGTGGCTCGGGTGTGGCCGCTCACGCAAACAGTCGACCAGCCAGACCTCCACGCCAGCGAGCGCTGCCAACGCTTGCTCGGGCAAGCCGTTGACGTCCGGCGAGTAGGCGAAGCCGCCGACCCGAAATCCCCAGCTCGGCAGCCGACCGTGCCGCTGCTCGAACGGTAGGATCGTGAACTCGCCGACCGTGAAGGGACCGTCGACCGTAATGGGATTGAGGGCTGGGCGCCACCAGCCCTTGTCCGGCTCCGGCTCCAGAAAGGCATAGCCGAAGCGTTCGCGGATCCTGGCGAGAACGGCGTCATCCCCATAGGCGTCGATCGGGCGGTTCATCAGGAAGTTCAGCGCCCTGACGTCGTCGATCCCATTGACGTGATCGGCGTGGGCATGGGTGAAGAGAATGGCGTCCAGCCGGTCGACACCGGCTTCAAGACACTGGCAGCGCAGATCAGGCGGGGTGTCGACGAGCAGCCTGGTGTCGTTCTGGTCGATCAGGATCGCGCAGCGGCGGCGTCGATTGCGCGGCTCACCTGAGGTACATACGGCGCAGCGACAACCGATCAGCGGCACGCCGCTCGACGTGCCACAGCCGAGGACCGTCACCCGCATGTCGCGTCGTCGGGCCGTCTGGCCTTCGCGAACAAACGGAAGAAGTTCTCGGTGGTCGCCCGCTCGACCTCGGCGACAGCGATGCCCCTGACCTCGGCGAGCCGCGACGCGACGTACGCCACGTAAGCGGGTTCATTGCGTTGGCCGCGGAACGGCTCGGGCGCCAGGTAGGGCGCATCGGTCTCGAGCAGCAGCCGCTCGAGCGGCAGTTCGCGTACCGTGCCGCGTAGCTCCTCCGACCGCTTGAAAGTGAGAATGCCGCCGAGCCCGAGATGGAGCCCCATCTCCACCGCCGCGAAGGCGAGCTCGGGGCTCGAGCTGTAGCAGTGAATGACGCCTGAGATGGGTCCTTCGGCCAACGCCTCGCGCAGGATCTCGATCGTATCCCGATCTGCTTCGCGGGTGTGGACGATCAGGGGCAGTCCGCTCTCCCGCGCCGCCCGGATGTGGGCGCGAAACACACGCGCCTGCACGTCCCTGGGGCTGTGCTGGTAGTGGTAGTCGAGGCCACTCTCGCCGATTCCGATGACTTTCGAATGGCTCGCGCGTGCGAGGAGCGGTTCCGGATCGTCGGTGCCCTCCTTTGCAGCCTCATGCGGGTGCACCCCGACCGAGCAGTAGACGCCCTCGTTCGCCTCGGCGCTCGCCAGGACGCGCTCGAAGGTGCTGAGTCGCGTGCCGATGGTCTGCAGCACTCGAACCCCGGCTTTGCGGGCGCGGGCCAGCACCGCCTCGCTGTCCAGGGCGAGCGCCGGAAAATCCAGATGGCAGTGGCTATCGACCAGCATCGCCGACCTGACGCAATTCGACTGGCAGGGCAGGCGCGGCCTCGACGCGGCGCGGGAACACGCCCTCGGGGCGCGGCAGCGGCGTTCCCGCGGTGAGCGCTCCGTCCGCGGCGCGATAGCTCGCAAAGCTGCGCGCACTTTCCGGCACCGCAAGCTGGTCGAGGATGCGCTTCGAGGCCTCGGGTATGAACGCGAGGGTCAGCAGCGCGAGCTCTCTGATCGTCTCGGCGAGGACGTAGAGGACGGTCCCAAGCCGCTGTGGGTCGCTCTTGCGCAGCGTCCAAGGCGCCTGCGCGTCGACATACCGGTTAGCCGCGCCAACGACCTCGAAGATCGCCTCGAGCGCCCGGCTCAGCGCCTGAACCGCCATCTCAGCGCGCACGCGGTCGAGCAAGGCCTTGGCGGCGCCAAGCAGGTCACTGTCCTCGTCCTTGAGCTCGGCCGGCGCCGGCAACCGCCCATCGTAGTAGCGCTGGATCATCGAGAGCACGCGCTGGACCAGGTTGCCGTAGTCGTTCGCGAGATCGTCGTTCATGCGGTTAATCATCGCGCTGCGCGAAAAATCGCCATCATTGCCAAACGGCACCTCGCGCAGCAGGAAATAACGGGTCTGATCCAGCCCGTAGTCGTCGATCAGCTGCAGGGGATCGACCACGTTGCCGAGCGACTTCGAGATCTTCTGGCCCTCGTTGGTCCACCAGCCATGGGCAAAGACGCGCCTGGGTGGCTCGAGCCCGGCAGCGAGCAGAAAGGCCGGCCAGTAGATGGCGTGGAAACGAAGGATGTCCTTGCCCACCACGTGCACGTCGGCCGGCCAGAAGATGCGGAACAGCTCACCATCGACGTCCGGATAGCCGAGCGCGCTCATGTAGTTGGTGAGCGCGTCCAACCAGACGTAGATCACGTGGTCCGGATCGTCCGGCACCGGGATACCCCAGCGGAAGCTGGTGCGTGAAACCGAGAGATCCTGCAGCCCGCCCTTGACGAAGCTGATCACCTCGTTGCGGCGCGAAGCGGGCAGCACGAAGCTCGGATGCGCCTCATAGAACTGGAGCAGCGGGTCTTGCCAGCTCGAGAGGCGAAAGAAATAGCTCGGTTCTTCGACCCACTCGACCGGGGCGCCGGTTGGCGCCAGCCCGTCGACCAGCTCGCTCTCGCTGTAGAACGACTCGTCGCGCACCGAGTACCAGCCGGCGTAGGTGCCGAGATAGA
Organism: Pseudomonadota bacterium; assembly: GCA_046727895.1. Classification (GTDB taxonomy): domain Bacteria; phylum Pseudomonadota; class Alphaproteobacteria; order Geminicoccales; family Geminicoccaceae; genus DATAOG01. The sequence goes on from JBKPDM010000049.1 coordinate 9,125, forward strand.
TCTGGTCGCGGCGTGCGAGCTCGCGCCAGAGCGCCTGCACGCCCGCCTTGTGCCGGGCCTCGGTGGTGCGAATGAAATCGTCGTTCGTGATTTGCATGCGCCGCGCCAAAGCACGGAAGCGCTCGGCGACCTGGTCAGTGAAGGCCTGCGGTTCGATTCCCGCGGCGGCGGCTGCTTTCTCGACCTTCTGACCGTGTTCATCGGTGCCGGTCAGAAACCAGACCCGGCGCCCCTCCAGGCGGGCAAAGCGTGCAATCGTATCGCAGGCAAGCGTCGTGTAGGCGTGGCCGATGTGCGGCACGTCGTTCACGTAATAGATGGGTGTGGTGACGTAGAACGGGTCAGCTGAGGACATCAGAGGTTCCGAGAGGCCAGCCGCGGAGCGGGAACTCGTCCTGGTCCGAGGCCAGCGCCGCCACCGTGAGGATGTGCAAGAGGGCCTGACTGCGATCGAGATTGAGGCGGTCGACGGCGGCCGCCAGCCGGCCGACCTTCTCCCATAGCACTGCCCAACGATCAAGGGGGCGTCGCCGGGCCGCCTGCCGCAGCGCCGCCGGTTCGGCCTCGAACAGCGCCGGGCCGAGGCGATCGAGTGCGGCCGCAACCAAGCGGCCGAGGAATGTCTGAATCAGCCAGAGCGATCCCGCAAAGCCGCGCTGGTCGGCGTGGCGGGCCAGCTCGATCGAGAGCTCGTGCAGGTCGAGCCGATCCGCCGGCTCGCGGCTGAGACACGCGGAAAGGCGCTGATAGAGCGGCAGCCAGTCGTCGCCGGCGAGCTCCAGCGCTCGCCCGAGGCTGCCGCGGGCGAGCAGCGCCACGGCGCGCCGCTGCTCGTCGGTCAACTCCGGCGACCACTGGGCCAAACTCTCGACCACCATGCGGTCTGGCAAGCGAGTTAGCGCCAGCTTGGCGCAGCGCGATCGGAGGGTCGCCGCGAGGCGCGCCGGGCGGTGGCTGACCAGGATCAGAACGGCACGCGGCGGCGGTTCCTCCAGCGATTTCAGGAGCGCGTTGGCGGCGTTGCGATTGAGCTGCTCGGCGCCATCGATCAGCACGACCCGATAGCCGCCCATGGCCGCGGTCGACTGCAAGGCCGTGGTGGCGGCGCGCACGGCGTCGACAGCGATCTCCGGCTTCACGCGGCCGCTTCTTGGGTCGCGCTCAGGCTCGATCACCGTGAGATCGGGATGGGTACCCAGGGCGACCTGGCGAAAGACCGGATGATCGGGCGCGAGCCGGAGCGATGTGTCGCCAGCTTGCGGTCCGGCGAGCAGGGCGCGCGCGAAGCGATACGCCAGGGTTGCCTTGCCGATTCCCTGCGGTCCGCTGAACAGCCAGCCGTGCGGCATCCGGCCCGATGCCAGCGTTCGGCGCAAGATGCCGAGCGCACCGTCCTGCCCCTGCAGGTCAGGATTGGCGCGCGGCGCGGGAATCGTCGCGAGGGTCATCTCTCAGTTCGAGCGGAAAGTGGCGGCATCGAGCCAAAGCGCTGCTCGACCGTGCCGCGAATGCCATCGGCGATCGCGTCCTCGCTTGCTGTGGCGTCAATCACCACACATCGCTCCGGCTCGGCCCGCGCGACGGCCAGAAACCCTTGACGGACCTGCTCGTGGAAGGCCTCCGGCATGTGCTCAAAGCGGTTCCCGCCCGTGCCCGCCCTGCGGCGGGCGAGGCCAGTTGCCGGGGGCACGTCCAGAATGAGCGTCAGGTCGGGGCGCAAGCCGCCGAAAATGATTTGGTGGAGCTGATCGATCAGAGCAATCCCTACCGATCCCGCCACGCCCTGGTAGACGCGGGTCGAATCGAGGAAGCGGTCGCACAAGACCCATTGTCCGGTCCGCAAAGCCGGCTCAATGTGCCGCAGGACGTGATCATGGCGGGCCGCGAGCAGGAGCAGCGTCTCGGTCAAGGGCGACCAGCGGGTCGAGGCGCCGTCGAGAAGCAGCTCGCGGATCGCCTCGGCGCCTGGCGTGCCGCCCGGTTCGCGGGTCAGCAGCACCGGAATGCCGATGCCGGTCAGGGCCGCCGCCAAGCGCTTCACCTGGGTCGACTTGCCGGCCCCCTCGCCGCCCTCGAAGGTGATCAGCCGACCTGGCGCCGTCATTCTCCGTGCAGCGCGTCGCGGCCTGGCACAGCGGTGAGATCGCTCACGACGGCCCCCAGATGAGATAGCCCAGCGCGCTCGTCACGCGCCCGAACAGATTCGCCTCGCGAACCTCCGCGCCCGCGATCAGTGGCAGACGGCGCGGTTCGATCCCCGGGGCGGTGATTTCCAGCGCTGCGACTTTGGCACCGTTGGTGATCGGCGCGGGAATCGGCCCGTCGTAGACCACCTTGACCTCCATCTCACGGCGAGCCTCTGGCGTCAGCGACAGCACCACGTCATCGGTCACGATCAGCGGCACGGTTGGGCTATCGCCGAGCCATACGTGGGCCTGCTCGACCGCATCGCCGCTCGAGAACAGATGATAGTTCTTGAATTCATGAAAGCCATACTCGAGCAGCCGCGCCCCCTCCTGGGCTCTCTGGCTGGGTCGCTCTAGCCCCGCGAG
>JBKPDM010000050.1:0-9527 GCA_046727895.1 Pseudomonadota bacterium
GGAGAATGAGCTGCAAGATTCTCGATAACATGAGGCAAATTTGTATGGTCCGGACTCTTGAAGTCTGTCAGGCGAAGGGATTCTCAAGAATGCTACTGTCCAGGCGGCGAGATTTTGGTTGGAGCGTTGCCTTGGGGGTGACGACAGCAAGGCCGGTGCTCCCCTTGCCGACCCCGGGATTTGACGGCGCCGGGCTGCCGCCCACATAGTAGGTGGCGTCGCAGACGACGCGTGCGCCTGCGCGAGCGAAAGGTGCGCCCCATGGCCGACTTCCCCATGCCCGAGTTCGCCGACTGGCAGTCGCTGGCCGATCAGGAGACCAGGGGGCGGACGGCCGATCTGCTCTGGCCGACGCCCGAGGGCATCGCGATCAAGCCTCTCTATACGGCGGCCGATCTCGAGCGCCTCGAGACCATGGGCGGCCTGCCCGGGATTCCGCCGTATCTGCGCGGCCCGCGCGCCACCATGTACGCCCGCCACCCCTGGACCGTTCGCCAGTACGCGGGCTTCTCGACCGCCGCCGAGTCGAACGCCTTCTACAAGCGCAATCTCGCTGGCGGGCAGACCGGCCTTTCGGTTGCCTTCGACCTCGCGACCCATCGCGGCTACGACAGCGACCACCCGCGGGTCGCGGGCGACGTCGGCAAGGCGGGCGTCGCGATCGACACGGTCGAGGACATGAAGATCCTGTTCGAGGGCATCCCGCTCGAGCGGGTCAGCGTGTCGATGACCATGAACGGCGCCGTGCTGCCGGTGATGGCGTTCTACATCGTCGCCGCCGAAGAGCAGGGCGTGCAGGCCGAGAAGCTCGCCGGGACCATCCAGAACGACATCCTCAAGGAGTTCATGGTCCGCAATACCTACATCTACCCGCCCGAGCCCTCGATGCGGATCGTCGCCGACGTGATCGGCTACGGCGCCGCACACATGCCGAAGTTCAACCCGATCTCGATCTCGGGCTACCACATCCAGGAGGCGGGCGCGACCGCGGTCCAGGAGCTCGCCTTTACGCTTGCCGACGGGCTGGAGTACGCGCGCGCCGCGACCGCCCGCGGTCTCGGGATCGATCAGTTCGCGCCGCGTCTCTCGTTCTTCTTCGGCATCGGCATGAACTTCTTCATGGAGATCGCCAAGCTGCGCGCCGCGCGCTTTCTCTGGGCGAAACTCATCCAGCGCGAGTTCGCGCCGGGCGACCCGCGCTCGCTGATGCTGCGCACCCACTGCCAGACCAGCGGCGTCTCGCTCCAGGCCCAGGACGTCTACAACAACGTCGTCCGCACGACGATCGAGGCGTTGGCCGCGGTGCTCGGCGGCACCCAGTCGCTGCACACCAACGCCTTCGACGAGGCGCTCGCCCTGCCGACCGACTTTTCCGCCCGGATCGCCCGCAACACCCAGCTGATCCTGGCCGAGGAGAGCGGGATCCGCCACGTCGTCGACCCGCTCGGCGGCAGCTACTACGTCGAACAGCTGACTGCGAGCCTCGCCCATGCGGCCGAGGCGCTGATCGGCGAGGTCGAGGCGGCCGGCGGCATGACCAAGGCGATCAAGGCGGGCATGCCCCAGGCGCGGATCGAGGCGGCGGCCGCGCGCCGCCAGGCCGCCTGGGACCGGGGCGAGGAGGTCGTGGTCGGGGTCAACAAGTACCGCCCGGCCGAGGACGAGCCGGTCGAGCTTCTGGACATCGACACCACGGCGGTGCGCCACGCTCAGGTCAGGCGCCTTGCCGAGGTGCGCAAGCGCCGTGACGAGGAGCGCTGCCGTGTGGCGCTGGAGGCGATCGCGGCCGGCGCCGCGGGCGATGCCAACCTGCTCGAGCTCGCCCTCGAGGCCGCGCGGGCACGCGCCAGCCTCGGCGAGATCTCGGCCGCCATGGAGCGCGTCTTCGGCCGCTGGCGGGCCGAGGTCCACGCCGTCTCCGGGGTCTACGGCTCGGCATTCAAGGAGGATGAGGAATTCGCGAGCATCCAGCGCGAGGTCGAGGCCTTCGCCAAGGCCGAGGGCCGCAGGCCGCGCCTCCTGGTCGCCAAGCTCGGCCAGGACGGCCATGACCGCGGTGCCAAGGTGATCGCGAGCGCCTTCGCCGACATCGGCTTCGACGTCGACGTCGGCGCCCTGTTCCAGACGCCCGAGGAAGCGGCGCGCGAGGCGATCGAGAACGACGTCCACATCGTGGGCGTGAGCAGTCTCGCCGCCGGCCACAAGGTGCTCGTGCCGCAGCTGATCGAGGAACTGCGCCGCCAGGGCGGCGAAGACATTCTGGTCGTGGTCGGCGGCGTGGTGCCGCCGCGCGATCACAAGGCGCTCAAGGATGCCGGCGTGGCCGCGATCTACCCGCCCGGCACCAACATCCCCAAAGCGGCGCGAGAGGTCCTCGAGCTCTTGCGCACCCGGCACAAGGAGCGCGCTGCCTAGAACAGGCGGCCGCCGTTCGGCACCGGGCGCTCGACCGCGACCAGAACGACCCGGGCCTCGGCGTCGGGAAAGCCTAGCACCAGGACCTCGGACTTGACGCCCGCGATTCGCTTGGGCGCGAAGTTGACCACCGCCGCCACCTGCCGGCCGAGCAGCTCTGCCGGCGTGTAGAGATCGGTCAGCTGGGCCGAGGAGGTCTTGATGCCGATCTCCGGCCCCAGATCGACCTCGAGGACATAGGCGGGCTTCTTTGCCGCCGGGTTCGGCGCGGCGCTCACGACCGTGCCGACCCGGACATCGACCTTGGCGAAGTCCTCGAAGCTGATCGGCATCGAGCGCGGGGTTGCGGGATCACCCAGCCGGGGGAGCGGTGAACGTCCCAGCTCAGCGCTTGCGCTCGAGCGCCTTCTTGATCTCCTCGAAGCTCTCCAGCGCCCGCTTGTTGATGACCTCGAGCGCCTCGCGATTGGACTGGTTGGCGAGATCGGCGAGCTCGCGCATGTTCTGGATCGCGGCCTCGAACGACGCCTTGGCCATCGCCAGGCGCTTGCTCGCGTGCGCTTGCGGGTCGCCCTGCTTCATCAGCTCCTTCGAGGCCTCGGCGGCCTCGGCCATGGCCTTCTGCAGGATTTCGGCCTGACGCCGCATGACGGTCTGGGCGCCCTCGACCAGCACCTGATTGGCCTTGCTGAGCGCCTGCAGGTTCTTCTGTTGCGACGCCAGGACTTCCTGCCAGTCGACGCCGGGGATCTGAAACTCGCTCGCGAGCTTGGTGAAGTCGGTGAGATCATAAGGAAGCGGTGACTTGGCCATACGCGGTGTCCTCCACGGAACAATGAACGGGCAAAGCGCCGGCGCTGCCTCACGCCGGCTCTGGCGCCTCGCCCTGGGGTGCTCGGCCGGCGCGCGGCTCGCGCAGGCCGGCGAACGGCTGGATGCGGCGGAGCTGCTTGTCCAGCTCGGCCATGGTCTTGCCGAGATCGGCGGCCTCGTCTTTGAACCAGACCCGCATCGTCTGCAGATACGCGGCCGCCAGGGCGCGCCGTGCGAGCCGCGCCCGCAGGCCCGAGCGCCTGAGCCCGGCTGCATCCTGCAGCCAGGCGAGCGAGCGTTCGAGGCGGCAGACGGTCAGTGCGAGGACGCAGGGATCACGCCGGGCGTCGCGGGCCAGCCGCCGGAGGCCGGGGCGGAATGGCACCAGCGCCTCGAAGCGGCGCATCATCAGCTCGAACACCCGATCGCGCGGCGGCAGCCCGGCGAGGTCGGCCTCGTCGAGCTCGAGCATCGCTTCGTCGATCCGCCGGCTGAGCGCGCGCAGCACGGCGCCCCGGCCCGGCAGCTCGCGATACACCTCGATCGGTCGGACCCCCGCCCGCCTGGCGACGGCGATCAGTGAGAGCCTCCGCCAGCCCTGCTCGGCGATCAGATCGAAGGCTGTGACCAGGAGATCCGCGGGGTGCTGCTTCTTCTGCTCGGCCATGGTGAGATCTCCGCGCCGTCACGCCAGCTCGTGCGAGCGCTGCGTGGCGGCAGCGATCGCGCGATCGAACAATGGTTGAATGCCGTCCCCGGCCATCAAGACATCGAGCGCGGCCTGGGTCGTGCCCCCCGGACTGGTCACGTTCCGGCGCAGGATTTCGACCGGCTCCGTGCTGCTCGCCGCCAGCGCCCCGCTGCCGGCGACCGTGGCGCGCGCGAGCGGCCAGGCGAGGTCACCCGGCAGACCGCTCTGGATTCCGGCCTTGGCCAGGGTCTCGATGAGCAGGAATACGTAGGCGGGCCCGCCGCCCGACATCGCGGTGATGGCGTGCATCAGCGCCTCGTCCTCGATCCAATGGACCGTGCCGACCGCCGCCATCAGCGCGTGGCAGAGCTGCCTCTGCGCCCCGCTCACATGCGGGTTCGCGACCAGGGCGGCGGCGCCCTGACCGATCGCCGCGGGCGTATTGGGCATGGCGCGCACGACCGGGGTCGCCGCGCCGAACACCGCTTCGAAGCGGGCGATCGTGGTACCGGCGGCGATCGAGAGGATGACCGCACCGCTCCTGGCCAGGGTCGGATAGGCGGGCAGCACGGCGGCCATCGCCTGGGGCTTGATCGCGAACACGATCGCCCGCGGCGCCAGCGCTTTAGGGAGCATCTTGGCCTCGGCGACCGCGACCACGCCGTGGCGCTGCCGTAAGGCGTCGCGCGGACCGGCCTCGGGCTCGACCACGTAGGCCGCCCTCGGCGCGAGGCCGTGCGCCAGCCAGCCCTGGAGCAGTGCGCCACCCATCCTGCCGCAGCCGACCAGCAGAATCGGGCCGGCGAGCGAAGCCATCACGCCTCGCCTTCGGTCTCGAGCATCGCCGCGGTCAACGCCTCGAGCGGCGATTTGCCGCCCCAGATGACGAACTGGAAGGCTGGGTAGAAGCGCTCGCATTCGGTGATCGCGATGTCGACCAGGTCCTCCATGAGCTCGCTGTTCACGCTGGCACCCTCGCGCAGCAGAAGAGCGTGGCGAAACACCGGCAGATTCTCCTCCGACCAGAGATCGAAGTGACCGAGCCAGAGCTTCTCGTTGGCCATGGCCAGGAGGGCATAGATGGCCGTGCGCTTGTTCGCCGGCACCTTCATCTCGAGCGCGCAGGAGAGATGCATCACGCCCAGCTCCGGATGCCAGCAGAACCACATCCGATACTGGCACCAGTGGCCGCTGATCTCGGCCGCCAGCTCGTCCTCGTTCTGACGCTGGAACGGCCATTCGTTGGCAATCGCGACCTGCTCGACCAAATCCAGAGGGTTTCCCGTGGGTTCTTCGGTTTCGCTTCTTAGCGACGACACCATGGCGCACTCCTCGATAGCGTCCCCGGAGCACACCGGGGCCGCCTTGTTCTCCGTCGGCGCCGGCCCGGCTCGACTCCAGCAGCCGGGCGACTGGTCAGGCTCACTGCGGCGGCCTGATTTCACGACACTGCCAAAAGGATGAGACGGCTGCAAGGCGGCACTTGGCCGCCCCAGGGCGACGCGCGGCGACGCCCTCTCAGAGCGTGGTCGGGCTGGCCTTGCCCGCTCGAGCGCGGGTCGCCGGTCGCTTCGGTTTCTCCATGGCGTCCGAGAGCTTCGCCACCTTGCGCTCGAGCTCAGTGATCTTGGCAGCGAGATCCTCCTGCTCGGTGCGCGCCTTCTGCGCCATGGCCCGGACCGCCTCGAACTCCTCGCGCGGCACCATGTCCATGTCGGCGAGGATCCGCTCGACCCGCTCGCGCACCCGGGTCTCGAACTCCTCACGCAGCCCGGAGAGCGTGTTCAACGCGCCACTGGCCATCCGGGCCAGATCGTCGAGCAGACGGTTCTCGGTTTGCATGGTGACCCTCCTTCGAGCAGGCGTTCCGCGGGAATCCTGCGCGCGTGCGAGATGTAAGGAAGGTGGTCGGGCAACGCAACCGGCCCGGCCGGCGCGGTCGTGCGCGAGGGTTGATGGCGGCGCGCGGGCACCTCAGCGCGCGGCCGTCCTTGCGGCGCTCTTTCGCGCGGGCCTATAAGGCGGGCGGTGAGCGCCGTCCGATCCTGGAAACATAGGCCGCTGTTTTGCCGCTCCTTGCGCTGCCCTTCCCGGCGATCGATCCGGTCCTGATCCGGATCGGGCCGTTCGCAATCCGCTGGTATGCGCTCGCCTACATCTTCGGTCTGGTCCTCGGCTGGCAATATCTGCGCTGGCTGGTCCGGCGGCCGGGCTGGAAGCTGACCCGCGAGCAGCTCGACGACCTCCTGCTCTACGTCACGCTCGGCGTGGTCCTCGGCGGTCGCATCGGCTACATCCTGTTCTACCGGCCGGGGTTCTATCTCAGCCACCCGCTCGAGGCGCTCGCGGTCTGGCAGGGCGGCATGTCGTTCCACGGCGGTCTGCTCGGGGTCGTGGTCGCAACGATCCTCTTCGCCCGATGGCATCAGCTCGCGATTCTCGAGATCGGCGACGCGCTCGTCTGTGCGGCGCCGATCGGCCTGTTCCTCGGCCGGATTGCCAATTTCATCAATGGCGAGCTTTGGGGGCGGGTGACCGACGTGCCCTGGGCGATGGTGTTCCCGGGCGCTGGCCCGGAGCCCCGGCATCCGAGCCAGCTCTACGAGGCGGGGCTCGAAGGCCTCGTGCTGTTCGCGGTCATGGCCTGGCTGGCCCGGCGGCCACGCGAGCCGGGCACGCAGGGCCGTCTGACCGGCGCTTTTCTGATCGGCTATGGCATGGCGCGCAGCATCGGCGAACTGTTCCGCCAACCGGACGCCAATCTCGGCTTCCTGCTCGACGGGCTGACCATGGGTCAGCTGCTGTCGCTGCCGATGATCGCCGTCGGCCTGGTGCTGGTCGCCTGGAGCTATCGCAACGCGCGCCGCTCGAACCTTGAACGAACTTAGCGCCCTTCTGGTCGACGAGATCCGCCGCCAAGGCCCGCTTTCGCTGGCCCGTTTCATGACCCTGGCACTCGGCCATCCGACCCTCGGCTATTACCAGCGGCGCGATCCGCTCGGCGTTGCCGGCGATTTCGTCACCGCACCCGAGGTCAGCCAGATGTTCGGCGAGATCGTGGGCTTATGGCTCGCCCAGGCCTGGGCGGATCTCGGCCAGCCGGCGCCGGCGCGTCTGGTCGAGCTGGGCCCCGGGCGCGGCACCCTGATCGCCGACCTGCTGCGCGCGGCGGCAGGTGCGGGGCGTTTTCGGGCGAGCATCTCGGTCCATCTGGTCGAGCGAAGCGCCCGGCTGCGCCGCCTGCAGGCCGAGCGCCTGGCCGGCATCGATCCCGAGTGGCACGAGGATTTCGCCGAGGTCCCGGCCGGGCCTCTCCTCCTGGTCGCGAACGAATTCTTCGACGCCTTGCCGGTCCATCAGCTGGTCCGGACCGCGCGGGGCTGGGTCGAGCGCAAGGTCGGGCTTGCCGAGGAGGGTCGTCTGACCTTCATGCCGGACGATCGGCCCTCGCCCCTGGCCGAGCAGGTCGCGCATGGCGGGGACGCCGCTCCGGGTGCGATTGCCGAGATCAGTCCGGCGCGCTCCGAGCTCGCGTTGCAGATCGGCAGGCGGATTGCCGAGGCGGGCGGCGTGGCGCTGCTGATCGACTACGGCGCCTGGGCAGGCGGCCCGACCGGCGACACCCTGCAGGCGGTCTCCGGCCACAGGCCGACCGATCCGCTCGCCGCGCCGGGCGAAGCCGATCTCTCGACCCAGGTCGACTTCCGGGCACTGGCCGAGGCGGCCTCTGCGGGCGGTGCTGCGGTCTACGGCCCGGTGCCGCAGGGAACCTTCCTGCGCGCGCTCGGTATCGAGGCGCGGGCGCTCCGGCTGCTCGGGCGGGCGGACCCGGACCAGCGCCGGGCGCTGCGCGCGGCCCTGTTTCGCCTGACCGACCCCGGCGCCATGGGCGAATTGTTCAAGGTTCTCGTGCTAGCCCGACCCGATGGCCCGCTGCCGCCGGGCTTCAGCGCGCCGCCGCTCACACCATCGTGATCGCAGGGCCATGCTCCAGGCTTCGAATCTGACCGATCTCGGCAACGTCCGCCACGGTTTCTTCACCCGCGAGGGCGGGGTCAGCCGGAGCGTCTTCGCGTCCCTGAACTGCGGCTATTCGAGCGGCGACCAGCCGCTCCGGGTCGAGCAGAACCGGGCGCTCGCCCTCGCCCGGCTCGGAATTGCAGCGCGCACTCTCTGCACCGTCCGCCAGGTGCACGGCGCCGAGGTGGTGATCGCCCGCGAGCCGGAGCCCGGACGACCGCACCGGCGCGCCGATGCGCTGGTGAGCGATCGCCCGGGCGTCACGCTCGCGGTGCTCTCTGCCGATTGCGCGCCGGTCCTGCTCGCCGATCGCGAGGCCCGGGTGATCGGCGCCGCCCACGCCGGCTGGCGGGGCGCGCTCGGCGGCGTGATTGAGGCCGCGGTCGAGGCGATGGTCAGTCTCGGCGCGAGGCGCGAGCGGATCGCCGCCGCGATCGGCCCCTGCATTGCCCAGCCCTCCTACGAGGTCGGGCCCGATCTGCGGGGGCCCGTGATCGCCGAGGACCCCGAGAGTGCGCCTTTGTTCGCGCCGCTCGCCGGCACCGATCGCCTGCTGTTCGATCTCAAGGCCTATGCTCTCCGCCGGCTGGCGCGGGCGGGCATCGAGAACTGCCACGCCATGCCGGATGACACTTTCGCCGACGAAGCCCGCTTCTTCAGCGCGCGGCGGACCCGCAAGGGCGGCGGCGAGCGCTTCGGCCTGCTGCTCTCGGCAATCGCGCTCGGCGACTGAAGCGCTCGAATCGCCTCCAGAGGGCTTGCCGAACGGGTGCCGGGGGATCAAGCTCCAGAAGCCGCGTCCGACGCCCGGCCTCGTCGAGGGGAGCAACCGCCATGGCCCAGGATCATCTCGTCCACCCCGCTGGCATCCTGCCCTACGCAACCGCTCTGCCCGAGCGCGGTGCCGGCGCCCGGGCCTCGCGGCAGACCATGGCGGCCCTCGCCAAAGCCCTGCTCGAATCGCTGAATGACCCGCAGCGCCGCATGGCGCAGTGGCCGTTCGATGACGCCGAGCGGTTCAACTGGCACTTCGTGCCGCGCGAACGCGAGGGTCTGCCCCTCGGCGAGATGAGCCCGGAGTCGCAGGCCGCGGCGCACGCGCTGCTGCGCGCGGCGCTGAGCGAGGTCGGCTATCAAAAGGCGAACGACATCATGCGGCTCGAGGAGCCGCTCGGCCTGATCGAGCGCCATCGGGGTCCGCGCCGCGATCCCGGCAACTACAGCGTCACGGTGTTCGGCGAGCCCGGGCGCCTGCCCTGGGCCTGGCGGATCGAGGGCCACCACCTGTCGCTGAATTTCACCGCGCTGACCGAGGAGCTGACCGCGGTCACGCCGGCGTTCTTCGGCGCCAATCCGGCGAAGGTCCCGGAGGGCTACCCGATGGCCGGCCATCGCGCGCTCGGCCGCGAAACTGATCTTTCCTACCAGCTGATCCGGGGCCTCGATGAGGCGCGGCGCGCGCGGGCGATCATCGCCGAAACCTCGCTCGGCAACATCGTGAGCGCCCCGGGCCGCGAGGATGTTCTGCGCGAGCGCCAGGGCCTGCCGCTCGCCGCCATGCCCGAGGGGCTGCGCGACCTCGCCATGG
>JBKPDM010000051.1:0-12274 GCA_046727895.1 Pseudomonadota bacterium
AGAAAGGAGTGTGCGAGCGGTCCTCATACTCTTCTTGCAGCGCTTCGATCGCTCTGTCGTTGTCGCCGAGTCCGATATAGAGTGGCGCATACGAGTACGGCATGACACGTTGCCGTTTCGCTCGATCTTCCAAGGTCTTGAGCGTTTCCAGTGCTTTGTCGCGCTGGCCAGCCATCGCATAGGCATAGCCAAGATAACCCAGCGCATACTCGGTGCGGCCTTTGGTAAGATCGGCGTATTTCTGCATCGCTAATATAGCTTCGTCATACATGCCCTTCTGCACGTAAGCCTCGCCCAAGCCACGATAACCATCGACCGAGCTTGGCTCTAACTGAATTGATTCTTGCAGATACACAATTGCTTCATCATATCGACGTGCCATAAAGTATACCCATCCTAAATCACTTAAATACAATACAGAAATAGGATCAAGTTCGACTGCGCGGGCATTTTGCGCGATCGCCTCATCATGCCGTCCCATCGGCGAAAGATACATGATACCATACCAGTCATGAGCTGCGGCAGAATTTGGCGCTAGCTCGACAGCTCGCTCATATGCAATCCTCGCGCGCTCCTGATCCCAGTCAAAGTATTGCTCCATTGCCGCCGTAACCAGGTAAGCTTCGACGATCGTCTCGTCAAGCTTCAAAGCCTTCTGTGCAGCGGACCTGGCTCTGTCGTAGGCCTCTCTCGGAGGGAGAAGGCTATTATCGCCAAGCTGCTCATAGGCGATCGCTATCCCAGCGTAGGCCTGTGCAAAGGCGGGGTCGCTCTGGAGCGCCAGCTCGAAGTAGGAGATGCTACTTTTTAATCCTTCTTCGCTCTGTTTGTGGAATAAGTAGAGACCATGTAAATAAAAGTCATACGCCTCCAAATCCTGCGTGCCATGCCTTTCGAGATGACGTTTCTCTCTGGTCCCCAGGGTCGCCTCCAGCGCGTCGGCTACACTCTGTGCGATGTCGCTCTGTATAGTAAAGACGTCGTCGAGCGTGCGATCATAGTCTTGCGACCAGAGATGTCCCTGGCTTTGAACGTCGATGAGCTGAGTTGTGATGCGCAGTCGTTCGCGGGACCTGCGCACGCTACCCTCGAGAATAGTGCCGACCCGAAGCTCCTGGCCGATCCGGATGATGCTCGTGTTGGTCCGCTTGTATTGCATGACCGACGTGCGCGCAATGACCGTGAGGTCGTGGAGCCGCGACAGCTTAGAGATCAGCTCCTCGGTCATGCCGTCGGCAAAGTACTCATCTTCAGGATCGGCGCTGATATTGATGAACGGCAGCACCGCCAATCGGTGCTTATCTAGAGGCGCAGCCTCAGCGACGCTGCGTGCCTCAAAGCTTCTTGGCGGCGTCACGACCTGTTGCGGTGCCGGCGGTGCGCCGTCGTCTGAGCGCAGCCACCGCACGAGCGCCGCCACCGCAGTCAGAACCCCTGGGCGCCATCGACTCTTGATTCCGAGCACCTTCGCGAGCGGGCCGGAAGCAGTGATCACACGATACACCTCAACCGGCTCGGGAATGTTCTTGACCCAGTGCTCGCCCATCGGCTCAAAGCCACTGGCGACCTTGGCCTTGGCGTGGTCGTAAACGGTGCGCGAGACCCAGATTTCTCCCGGCTCAGCCAGCCGCTCCAATCGCGCGGCGACGTTGACCCCGTCCCCGTAGATGTCGCCTCTCTCGATGATGACATCGCCGATGTTAATGCCGATGCGGAACAACATGCGGCGGTCCTCGGGCACTTCAACTTGGCGCTCCGCGATTCCCGTTTGGATCGCGGCGGCGCATTCGACCGCGTCGACCACGCTCGCGAACTCGACAAGCGCGCCGTCGCCCATGAGCCTGACGGTCCGACCGTGATGCTCGCGGATCGTGGGCTCGAAAAAATCCGTCAGAAGCGCGTTCAGGCGCGCGTGGGTCCCCGCCTCGTCAGCCGCCATCATGCGGCTGTAGCCGACGACATCCGCAGCCAGGATCGCGGCCAGTCTGCGGGCCATCGCGATGGTCCCTCATGGTTGGGGATTGCGATCGTATTCTACTTACGCGGCCGACACCACTATCGTGATCCGGCGGTGACGTACAGAGGTCTGGGGTTACGGGGACACACGATACGCGATTGACGCGGATTGGCGGAGGCTGATCGAGGGCCGTTCATGGCGCGCGTCGGCCGGATTGTCGCCGCCGGCCTGGCGCATCATGTCAGCCACGCACCAGAGCGATCGGTCTCGTGTCCCCCTTAACTTCCGCGGTGACCGCGTGCCGACCCGCGCCGACGCGCCGGAGATCGAGCTGGACGAGGACTTCTGGCGCCACGCCCGGGTCGTGCTCCCGCCCGGCAAAACATCCGTCCATCTGCGGGTCGACGCCGACGTGCTGGCCTGGTTCAAGGCCCGGGGCCGTGGCCACCTCACCCGCATGAACGCGGTCCTGCGCGCCTACATGGAAGCGCACCAGCGCAAGGTCCGGTAACCCGCGCTCTCGTCGTCGCGCGCTGGTTCTCCTGGCCGAACATCGCCTTCCTCTCGCCGGTCCCGATCGTCACCGCGCTGCTCGCTCTGTGGGTCTGGCGTGCGCTCAACTCCGGTGCCGACGTCGCGCCGTTTGCCGGCTCGATGGGCCGTTCGTGCTCGCCTATCTCGGCCTCGCCACTAGTCTCTGGCCGATGATCGTGCCTATCGCTTCACGCTCGGGGAGGCGGCGTCCTCGCCGAGCACCCAGGCCTTCCTGCTGCTGTTTCTGCTGCCGGTCATTCTGATGTACACGGGCTGGTCGTACTGGGTGTTCCGCGGCAAGGTCCGCGGCGATATCGGCTATCACTGACCCAGGCGACCGACTCAAAGTCGGTCATTGCGGGCGCGACCTTTGGTGTCTGCCGGGCAGCACTGGGCTTGAGCCGGGCTGTTAGCGGAGATCCGAGGGTCGGCTCTCTATGCCGCGACCTTGCGGAAGGTCTGGCAGCCGACCCCCGTGCATACCGCCCTGAATCGGTGGCCGGTACTGGCCTCGCGACGCTTCGCCCCAGCGGCGTGGCGATTCACGCCAGAGGGTGGGCATTGAAAAGCGTGCTGATTGACGCATTGTCTTGCCCATGCCGCTTCAGCGCTCACGAACGGGCCCCGCGTCGGAGCGCTCTCGCCAGGTCAGTCGGCCGTGGCTCAGGCCGGGGCTAGGCACGCTCCTCGATCACGTCCGCTGGTTGGCCGCGTTCCTGGTCCTGCTCTATCATCTGCGCCTCTATGTCATCGGTCCTTATGGCGATGTTGCCGGCGCCGACGGTGTCCTGGTCCGGGGGTTCTTCTTCGTGACCGGGCTTGGCCACGAGGCGGTGATCGGCTTCTTCGTGCTGAGTGGCGTTCTGATCGCCGGCAAGTTCGTCGGCCGGCCCCCCTTCAGTCTCGGCGAGCACGTCGATTATCTGCTCGACCGCCTCACCCGAATCTGGATCGTCGCGATCCCGGCGCTGCTATTCTCGGTCCTGGTCGCCCACCTCGCGCTGCTCGCGTTCGGCGATTTCCGCAGCCCCCTTGAGGAGCACTGCGCGCCGGGCGTCCTCGATCTGATCGCCAACATGTTCTTCCTGCACAAGGCGTTCTTTCCAATCCTGTGCAGCAACGGTCCTTACTGGAGCATCCACAACGAAGTCTGGTACTACCTGCTGCTGCCGGCAGGCCTGCTGGTCCTCACCGCGCCCGCGCTTTGGCTCCGGGGTGCCATGCTGGCGCTGGTGGCGGTCGCGGTCGGCGCGCTGCTGCTGTTCGATCCCTGGGATGAAAAGAACACGCTCGCCTACCTGCCGATCTGGCTCGCGGGGGCGCTGATCGCGACCAGCTCGCGCTGGCGCCTGCCTCGGGCGCTCGCCGCCGCCTTGCTCCTGCTTGCCCTGCTCGTGGCCAAGACGGGTCAGGGGTCGTATTTCCTACTCAAGGACTATCTTGTCGCGCTCGCCCTTCTGGCCCTGCTCCTCGCGGTCAAGTACCGAGGGCTGCCCGCCTGGTCGCAGACGCCCGGGCTGGTCCGGAGCGGCCGCCGCCTGGCCGGCTTCTCCTATTCGCTCTACCTCACGCACGCCCCGGCGATCTATCTGCTCTGGACCCTGCTCGACCGGGACTTCGGGGTTGCGCTGCCGACCCGGCAGGTGGGCGCGCAATCGCTCGCGATCATGCTGCTCGAGGGCTTGGTCGCACTCGGGGTGGCGGCTGTTCTATCAGGCCTTCGAGCGTCACACTGGCGCGCTGCGCGCCGCGATCCGGGCGCGCCTTCGTCGTCGCCCAGGCCTCGCGCGCGCCGCCCCCGGCTCCTGAGCCAGGCCCGGCACGCTCAGGCTTCGTCGCCCGCGGCGATGCGCGCCTCCCAGGCGTCGTAGTCGAGATCCGGCTCGCGAATGATACGCTGCTGGTGCAGCTCGCGGCCCTTGAGGAGCGCGACCAGAGCCTCGTTGTTCGGCACCGCAATGCCGCGCGCCCTGGCCTCGCGGATCAGCGCGCCGTTCAAGGCTTCGATCTCGGTCCGGCGGCCGGCCTCGACGTGCTGGAGCATCGAGGGCTTGTTGAACTTCTTGTGACACTGCGCCTTGATCTTGGCGACGATGTCGGGGTTGGGCAGGCGGACGCCCTTGGCGCGAGTGACCGCCATCACCTCCTCGAGCACGCGATCCTGAAAGGCGTCGAGCTCGGGCAGGCGGACGATCTCGCCGCCGCGCAGGCCCGTGGTCGCGGCGATCGCGTTGACGCCGCAGTTGATCACGAACTTCTGCCAGATCAGGCCCATGATGTTCGGCTCGCTCTCGGCCTCGAAGCCGGCGCCGCGGAGCGCCTCGAGCAGCTGCATCGCCCGCGGGCTCTCGCTGCCGTCGGTCTCGCCGACCGAGGTCGTGCCCAGATGAGTGAGGCAGACGTGGCCCGGGCCACGCGTCGCGGCGCTGCACATGCTGGAGCCGCCGAGCACCCGCTCCCGGCCGAGCGCAGCCTGAAGCTTTTCGACGTTGCCGATGCCGTTCTGGAAGGTGATCGCGCAGCCTTTGGCGCCCAGCAGGCGGTGCGCGGCCGCCGCCGCGCTCTCGGTGTTGTTGGCGTCGACGAAGACGATCACGACGTCGGCCGCAGCGTCCGTGCTGGCCGCGCTCGAGGCCGGAAGCCGCACCCGATGGTCGCCGAGCACACCCTCGACCCGCAGCCTGTCCCGATTGATCGCATCGACGTGCGCCTGCCAGGCGTCGATCAGGCTGACCTCGTGCCCGGCTACGGCCAGGAGCCCGCCGTAGCTGCCGCCCATCGCGCCGGCACCCACCACCGTGATCCTCATCTCCACCCTCCCAAGGTCGCCCTCACACTACCGATCGCCCGACGCCGGGCCAAGCCGGCGCTTGGCGTCAGCCGCCCGCCCTATTCCAGGGCGAGGCGCAGGGCAGCCGCGCTGGCGATCGGGGCGAGGGCGAGGGCGGCGAGCAGCATGGCGCCGAGAATCAGGAGCTGCGGCCGCCCGCCGAGACCGATGACCTCGCCCTCGACGGCGCTGACCCCGAAAATCAGGACCGGGATGTAAAGCGGCAGGACCAGGAGAGCGAGCAGCACGCTACCCCGGCGCGCCCCGATCAGGAGCGCGGCGCCGATGCTGCCGATCAAGGTCAGGCTCGGGGTGCCGAGCATCAGCGACAGGGCAAGGACGCCGAGCGCTTCTGCGGGCAGCTGCATCAGGAGCGCAAGAAGCGGCGAGGCGATCACCAGGACGAGGCCGCTGGTCAGCCAGTGCGCCAGGCATTTGGCGAGCGCTACCAGCTCGAGCGGCAAGGTGCCGAGCGCCAGAAGCTCGAGCGAGCCGTCCTCGGCGTCTCCCTGATAGAGCCGATCGAGACTCAGCATGACCGCGAGCAGGGCGAGCACCCAGATCACGCCGACCCCGATCCGCGCCAGAATCGCCGGCGCGGGGCCGACGCCGAGCGGGAACAAGGCGAGCGCGATGACGAAAAACAGGAGCGGCTGCAGGCTGTCGCCGCTCCGCCTGAGACCGAGCCGCAGGTCGCGCCGGACGACGGCGCCAAACGCCGCGATCACGACCCGAGCTCCAGGAGCAGCACGTCCTCGACCGCGACGTCGCCATGAGTTGCCAGCGCCGCGATGCCGCCCCGCGCGCGATGCCCGGCGAGCGCCCGCTCGAGACGCGCCCGACTGGCGACGTCCAGCCCGACGCCCGGCTCGTCGAGCAGCCAGAGCGGGCGCTCGACAGCCAGCAGCCGGGCCAGGGCGAGGCGGCGCTTCTGTCCGGCCGAGAGATAGCGGGCGGGAACGTCGGCCAGAGCCAGGAGGTCGAACCCCTCGAGCCCGCGGTCCACCCCGCTCGCCGGTGCGCCCGCAAGCGCGGTCGCGAAGGCCAGATTCTCGCGCGCGCTGAGCAGGCCCTTCACGGCGTCGCTGTGACCGACGAAGTGCAGCCGTGCACGATGGGCCGGGAGATCCTGGGCGATCGGTGCGTCAGCCCAGGCGAGGCGGCCGGCCGCCGGCTCCAGAAATCCGGCCAGCAGACGCAGCAGGCTCGATTTCCCGCTGCCGTTCGGGCCGTGCAAGACCAGGACGTCGCCCTGCTCGAGCGCGAACGACAGGCCGGCGAACACGCGCCGGCCACCCCGCACGCAGGCGAGATCCTCGGCGAGGAACAGGGCGCCGCTCAGCCCGGCTCTCGGCGATCGTCGATCACCTTGCCGTCGTTGGCGAGCGCGCCGCCAGCGAGCAGCCGCACCTCGCCGCGCAGCCCGGTGACCGCGCGCAGGGTCGCTTCTAGCGCGGCCTCGAGGCCAGCGGAGGGGCCGGCGATCTCGCACTGCAAGGTCATGCGATCGAGGTCGTCCACCCGCTCCACGACCAGCTGCGCGCGGCCGACCTCCGGGTGCCGCCCCACGATCTCGGCGACCTGGCTCGGATGGACGAACATGCCCTTGATCTTGGTGCTCTGATCGGCGCGGCCGAGCCACCCGCGCAGCCGGCGATTGGTCCGCCCGCAGGGGCTCGGGCCCACAAGGAGCGCCGACAGATCGCCCGTCGCGAAGCGGATCAGCGGATAGTCGAGATTGAACGCGGTCACCACCACCTCGCCGACCTCGCCGTCCGGCACCGGATCGCCGGCACCGGGGCGGACGATCTCGACCAGCACGTCCTCATCGGCGACCAGGCCGGCGCGCGCCTCGGTCTCATACGCGATCAGGCCGAGATCGGCGACGCCGTAGCACTGGTAGGCATCGATCGCGGACTCGCGCTGAAGCTCCTCGGCCAGCGACTGCGGAACCGCCTCGCCCGAGACCAGGGCCTTCCTGAAGCAGCCGACGTCGACGCCCTCGGCGCGGCCCCGCTCGAGCAGGACCTTGAGAAACGACGGCGTGCCGGCGTAGGCCCTGGGGCGCAGCCGGCCGATCACCTCGAGCTGGCGCTCGGTGTGGCTGGTGCCGGCCGGAATCACCGGGCAGCCGAGCGCGCGCGCGCCGCTCTCGATCATCGAGCCGGCCGGCGTCAGATGATAGGCGAACGCATTGTGAACCAGATCGCCCCGGCGGAAGCCGGCCGCATGCAGCGCCCGGGCGAAGCGCCAATAGTCCGGCCGGTCCCCCTCCGGATCAAAGATCGGTCCCGGCGACATGAAGACCTTGGCGAGATGCCCGAGCGGGGCTGCGGTAAGGCCGCCGAAGGGCGGGTCTTTCCGTTGCCGCTCGGCGAGGTCGCTCTTGCGCAGGAGCGGCAGCGCGGCGAAAGCGTCGAGGCTCGTCACCGTGTCCGGGTCGAGCTCGCCGAGGTGGGCGACCATGGCGGGCGCATGGTCGAGCGCATGACGAAGAAATCCCGGCAACGCCGCCAGCATCGCCGCATCGCGCTGGGCCGGATCGCGGGCCTCGAGCGAGTCGTAATGATCCCCCTCGGTCTGTGGCATGGCGTCTCTCCAATGTGATCGGCTATCTCGGCTCCTGAAAATGCGGTCAGCGGCATTTTCCATTCAGGCTTCGCTTGCCGGCGCAATGGATACGCTGTAGCGCGCGTGCAGACGTGCCACGTGGCCGGCCAGCCAGGGCGGCGAGCGGCGCTCGGCCCACTCACGCCAGAGCGAGCCGAAGCTTTGCGCCGCAAAGCGGACACCGGCGCTATGCAGGGCGTCGGCCACCGTGGCCAGCTCGGCGCGATGCTGGCGAAACTCGGCGAACTGATCGGCGTCAAGCGGCTCCCAGTATAGATACAGAAGAGTGGTCAGCCGATCGGGAAAGGTCCGACCGAGGGCGAGGGCATGCTTGACCAGACCACCGAGATCGACATGTTGATAGATCCCGGGCGTCGACCGCAGCTGCTGCAGCAGGCCAAGCCAGATTGCCAGGGACGGAGTCGCCGCGAGCAGGCGGTCGTAGGAGGCGGCGACGTTCGATTTGCGCCGGCTGAGATATTCGATGCAACGCACCGTGACCGCCACGGCCGCCCCCTCGCGCAGCGCCAGCAGATCGAGAAGCGGCGGCGTGCCGCGGAGACCGGTCGGACAGCGGACCTCGAACTGGACCGCGTCGAACCCGACCCAGCCCGCGAGGGGCATCTGATCGGCGGCGCGCTGCCAGGGCAGAAAAGCGTTGATCGCCAGAGCGGCAGCCGAGTGCGGCGATTTGAGGCGCGTCCGGTCGAGCGAATCCGGCAGCTGGTGGTCGGCGATGCCATCGATCAGGAGGTCGCTCACGCGGCGAATCCGGCCGTCGCCGCGCAGCGGCTCGCTCCGGCTGTCGTGGCGCAGCGCCTCGGCGAGCGCCGAGCCGGTGCGCTGGGCAAGGCTGACCGGGGGACGGTTGCTCGTGATCATCATCGGCGTTTCCTAGAGCCAGCGTTTGCGACGCTTGTAGCTCTTGATGTCGCGGAAGCTCCGCCGCCCGCTGGAGCTGAGGCCGAGATAGAACTCCTTGACATCTTCGTTGTCGCGCAGCGTCGCCGCGTCGCCGTCCAGCACCACGCGCCCGGTCTCCAGGATGTAGCCGTAGCTGGCATAGCGGAGCGCGACGTTGGTGTTCTGTTCGGCCAGAAGAAAGGTGACCCCGGCCTCGGAATTGAGCCGGGCAACGATCTCGAAAATCTCTTCGACCAGCTGCGGGGCGAGACCCATCGAGGGCTCGTCGAGCAGGATGAGCCTCGGGCGAGCCATGAGCGCGCGCCCGATCGCGGTCATCTGCTGCTCGCCGCCCGAGGTGTACCCGGCCTGAGCGCGCCGGCGTTCCTTGAGCCGCGGGAAGTAGCTGTAGACGCGCTCGATGTCGTGCACGACCTCGGCCTTGCCGTCGCTCCGGGTGTAGGCGCCGGTCAGCAGGTTCTCCTCAATCGTCAGGTGCTCGAAGCAGTGACGCCCTTCCATCACCTGGACGACGCCGCGCCGGACCAGCTCGGTCGGCGACAGCGCCGCGACGTTCTGTCCCGCGAGCTCGATCGTGCCCTTGGTGACCTCGCCGCGCTCGACCCGGAGCAGATTGGAGATCGCCTTCAGCGTCGTGGTCTTGCCGGCGCCGTTGGCGCCGAGGAGCGCCACGACGGCGCCCTCGGGCACGTCGAGCGAGACGCCCTTCAGCACCAGAATGACGTGATCGTAGACGACCTCTATATTATTGACGGCGAGCAGCGCCCGGGCCGGGGAGCGCCCGGGCGGCTCAGCCGTTTCGGCGAGCGCGGTCGTGGTCACGACGGCGCTGCCCGCCCGCTCAGCTCGCGCAGCTGCGTGGCGTGATGCCATGCTCCTTGGCGTAGGCCGCCGCCGAGGCCTCGATCATCGGCCGGACCACGTCCTTCATCGGCCTGATCCACTCGCTGACCAAGGACCACTTCTTTCCGTCCCACTGCTGGATGCGCAGGGCGTGGTCGCCCTCGTGATCGGCGCAGCTGACCTTGATCGGCGGCGTGAATCCGCTCATGCCGAGCTCGGTCAGGCGGTCTTCGGTGATGTTGAGGTGTTCCAGGCCGTCGCGGACCTGTTCGCCGGTCAGCGGCTTCTGGCCATAGATTCCCTGAGCGGTGCGGATCGCCTCGACGACGATCATGGCATTGAGGATGCCGCGATTGTACAGCACCTCGCCCACCTTGTCGCGCTCGCCGGCGCCAAGTCCCTTGTCTTGGATATATTTGAAGATGTCATCGAACACCGGAAAGCCGGTGCCCACCGCGTTGAACGAGGCGCTCTTGTAGCCCTTGGCGGCCGCGCCCGCAGGTTCGACGTCCGGCTCGGCGCCCGACCACCAGACGCCGATGAAGTGATCCATCGGGTAACCGACCGCCGCCGCTTCCTTGATCGCCGTGGCGTTCATCACGCCCCAGCCCCACATCAACACCCAGTCCGGGTGCAGCTGACGGCCGATCTTGAGCCAGGTCGACTTCTGCTCGAGGCCGGGATGGGCGACTGGGAACAGGGACAGCTCGTAGCCGTACTTCTTGGCCAGGGTCTCGAGGGTCGGGATCGGCTCCTTGCCGTAGGCGCTGTCATGGTAGACCAGGGCGATCTTCTTGCCCTTCAGCTTGTCCATGCCGCCTTCCTGTTCGCCGATGTACTTGATCATCGCCGACGCCTGGCTCCAGTAGGTCATCGGCAGGTTGAAGACGTCAGGGAAGACGCGGCCGTCGGCGGCGTCGGTCCGGCCATAGCCCATCGACAGGATCGGGATCTTGTCGGCCGTGGCGCGCTCGAGCAGGGCATAGGTGATGCCGGTGCTGTAGGGATTGACGATCGAAGCGCCGGTCGGAGGGTGATCTTTCAGGCGCTCGTAGCACTCGACGCCACGGTCATTGTTGTACGCCGTCTCGCACTCCTCCCAGGTGAGCTTGACGCCGCCGACACCGCCGTCGCGCTCGTTGATCAGCGTGAAATAGTCATTCATCCCATTGGCGATCGGGATACCGTCCGGCGCATACGGTCCGGTCCGGTAGATCAAGAGCGGGATGAACTGCTCGCCGGCGGCCAGCGCTTCGCCCACTAGCGCGCCCGACAGACCGATCGCTGCGGTCAGGCTCGCGAGCACGACTTTCCTCACGTCCATGATTTGCCCCCTCGGTTGTGGTTGGACGCATTGGGACAGGCAGGCCTCACGCCCCCGTCCGATTAGAGGAACACTAGCACGTCCGATCGCTTCCGGCCAACCGGATGCTTTGTCTCACCCGCCATTGCACGATCCCCCCGGTGCGGTGCGGCGGACCGGCGTGCCCCTCAGCTCAATAGGGGAACGGCCAACGGCGCAGCTTCTCCTTGCCGATCTGCCAGAGGCGCGCGAGGCCGTGGGGCTCGACGATCAGGAAGAAGATGATCAGGCCGCCGAAGATCATGGACTCCAGGTGGGTCTCCAGGGCGGTCGACATACGGATGCCGAGCATGCCGGGCGCCTGGTTGAGGAAAATCGGCAGCAGGACGATGAACGCCGCGCCGAGGAAGGAGCCGAGGATGCTGCCGAGACCGCCGATGATGATCATGAACAGGATCTGAAACGAGCGGTCGATCTGAAAGGCCAGCGCCTCGACCGCGCTGGTGTAGATGAAGGCCCACATGGCGCCCGCGATGCCGATGTAGAATGAGCTGATGGCGAACGCCGAGAGCTTGGCATAGAGCGGGCGGATGCCGATGATCTCGGCGGCGATGTCCATGTCGCGGATCGCCATCCAGGAGCGGCCGATCCGGCAGCGGGTCATGTTCTTGGCTGCCAGCGCGAGCAGGGCGACGGTCGTCAGGGCGAACAGATACTTGGCCTCGACACTGGATTCGGCACCGGTCACGAAGACGTCGCCGAACACCGCGCGCGGCGGCGCGCTGATCACGCCCGAGGGGCTGTAGTTGCTGAACCAGGGCAGCCTGTTGAACAGCCAGACCAGGAAGAACTGCGCGGCCAGCGTCGCGACCGCCAGATAAAACCCCTTGATGCGCAGGGACGGTATCCCGAACAGCATGCCGACGGCCGCTGTAATCAGCCCGGCGAGCGCGAATACCAGAACGATGTTGAGGTCGGGAAAGGCGGTCGCCAGCTTGTACGCCGCGAAGGCGCCGCAGGCCATGAAGCCGCCGGTGCCGAGCGAGAGCTGACCGGCGTAGCCGGTGAGGATGTTGAGGCCGAGCGCCGCGATCGAGAAGATGAGGAACGGCAGCATGATGGTGTCGAGCCAGTAGCGATCGCCGAGGACCGGCACGACCACAAAGGCGAGGAGGAGGATCAGTGCCAGGCCGATCCGGTCCTGGCGGATCGGCAGGATCGCCTGGTCCGCGGCGTAGCTGGTCTTGAACTGGCCGGTCTCGCGGTACAGCAT
>JBKPDM010000052.1:0-16335 GCA_046727895.1 Pseudomonadota bacterium
CTATATGATGGGACGTCCGCCGCGGAGCGGCGACGCCCGATCCGGCCCGGGGCTACCACGCGAAAGGGCCACCACGCGCAGCCGAGAGACGTCCTTCGCCATGAGCCATCCCGTGATCCGCGACCCGAGCCCGCTCGAGCACCTTCACCACGAGGTCGACCGGCTGCCCGAGCTCGTCGCCGCCGGCCTCGCCGGCGTCGACGACGGCGAGCTGTTCCTGGAACATCGCGAGACCGAGAGCTTCACCTTCGATGACGGGCGTCTCAAGAGCGCGGCCTTCGAGACCACCCGTGGGTTCGGTCTGCGCGCGGTCGCCGGCGAGGCGGTCGGCCTCGCCCACAGCCCCGAGCTGAGCGAGGCGGCGCTCCGGCGAGCGATCGATGCGGTCGGCGCCGTCAAGTCCGGCTACAGCGGCAGCCTCGCGCTGCCGCCGCAGGGCACCAACCGCAAGCGCTACGGTGAGGCGAATCCCATCCACGGCCGGGCGCAGGCGGCCAAGATCGGTCTGCTCGAGCAGATCGACGCCTATGCGCGGGGCAAGGATCCGCAGGTCAGGCAGGTCAGCGCGAGTCTGAGCGGCGCCTGGCAGCAGATCGAGATCCTGCGGCCGGACGGCTCGCGCAGCGCCGACATTCGCCCGCTGGTCCGGCTCAGCGTCAGCGTCGTGGTCGGCGACGGCAAGCGCATGGAGGCGGGCACTTCCGGCGCCGGCGGGCGGGTCGGCTACGACGACCTTCTGTCCCCCGCAAGGTGGCAGTCGATCGTCGACGAAGCGCTCCAGCAGGCCCTGATCAAGCTCGAAGCGGTCGACGCGCCGGCCGGCGAGATGACGGTCGTCCTCGGCCCCGGCTGGCCGGGCGTCCTTCTGCACGAAGCCGTGGGCCATGGTCTGGAGGGCGACTTCAACCGCAAACGGACGTCGGCGTTCGCTGGCCTGCTAGGCGAGCGGGTCGCGGCTCCGGGGGTCACCGTGGTCGACGACGGCACCATCGACGGGCGGCGCGGCTCCTTGACCATCGACGACGAAGGCACCCCAAGCGGCTGCAACGTCCTGATCGAAGATGGCGTCCTGGTCGGCTACATGCAGGACCGGCAGAACGCCCGGCTGATGGGCATGCGGCCGACCGGCAACGGCCGGCGCCAGAGCTATGCCCATCAGACCATGCCGCGCATGACCAACACCTACATGCGGGCGGGCGACCGCGACCCCGAGGAGATTCTCTCGAGCGTCAGGAGCGGCCTCTACGCCAAGAACTTCGGCGGCGGTCAGGTCGACATCACGTCGGGCAAGTTCGTGTTCACCGCGGCCGAGGCCTACCTGATCGAGGATGGCAGGATCACCGCACCGGTCAAGGGCGCGACCTTGATCGGCAACGGCCCCGACTGCCTCACCAGGGTGCGCGCGATCGGCAACGATCTGCAGCTCGATCACGGCATCGGCACCTGCGGTAAGGAGGGCCAGTGGGTCCCGGTCGGGGTCGGGCAGCCGACGCTGCTGATCGAGGGCCTGACCGTCGGCGGGACTGCCGCCCGGAGCTGAGGTGCCGGGCCTCGTGCGGTTGGGTGTGCTCCCTCTTTCCAACCACGCGTTGATCGCTCCGCAAAATTCGCTAGAACTGTCGCTCGACAGTAGCGCGCCCTTGCGCGCGATCGCGTGGACGCCTGCACGGTGTGGCACCGCGCGGCAGCTCAACTCCTTCTGATCGGACTTGCGCTGGTCCTCGGGGCGCACGCGCCCGTGCGGGCGGGCGATCTGCCCAGACCCACGGGCCCGGTGATCCTGACGGTCGACGGTGCGATCAGCCACACCAACGCGCCGGGACGGGCGGAGTTCGATCACCCGATGCTGGAGGAGCTCGGTCTGGTCCGCCTGCGCACCTGGACGCCCTGGACCGAAGGCGAGCCGGAGTTCGAAGGGGTGCCCGTGCAACGGCTCATGGAGGCAGTGGGTGCGACCGGCAGCGAGGTGCGCGCAATCGCATTGAACGATTTCGAGAGCACCATCCCGCTCGCCGACTTCGAGCGCTATCCGGTGCTGCTGGCGATGAGCGTGGACGGGCTGCAGCTGCGGGTTCGCGACAAGGGGCCGATCTGGATCGTCTATCCTGGTCCGACCATCCCGAGTTGGATGACCTGCCGACGCGGAGAAAGTCGGTATGGCAGTTGCGAAGTCTGCGCGTCGACTGAGGTTCCCGCGGCCGGGCTGGCTGCGCAGCGCCGGCTCTACCTCGAGCATGCCGGCTATCTGCTGGGCATCCTGGCGAGCGGCGGCCTGTTGATCGCGCTTCTGGTGCGCGAGAGCCGGCGCACCCGCGCGCTGCTCGCCGTGGCAACCGCCGCCAACGCGCACATCGAGCACCTGGCCCGCCACGATCCCCTGACCGATCTGCCCAACCGCCTGCTGTTCGCCGATCGTCTTAGCCAGGCCCTGAGGCGCGCCGATCGGGACGGCCATCTGGTCGCCCCGCATTGCCTCGATCTCGATCACTTCAAGGCCATCAACGACCGCTACGGCCATGTCGCCGGCGACCGTCTCCTCGTCGCGGTGGCGAAACGGATCGAAGCCTGTCTGCGGCAATCGGATACCTTGGCGCGGCTGGGCGGCGACGAGTTCGCGCTGATCCAGAGCGACCTGCGCGATGCGAGCGGGGCGATCCGTCTCGCCGAGCGGGCGCTCGCGGCCTGCGCGGCGCCGTTCCCGCTCGACAACCGCACCGTCGAAGTCAGCGTGAGCATCGGCATCAGCCTCTACCCGGCGGCGGCCAAAACCGCGGAGTTGCTCCGCTGTACCGCCGATACGGCGCTCTATCGGGCCAAGCGGGAAGGCCGCGCCTGCTATCGCTTCGGCACGGCCGCGGATGCCGCAGTCCCCGCGCCCCTGGCCGAGCTTAGACTCGGTAAGTGATCGATCGACACCGCCCTCAGTCGGCAGGGCCCGCCGCCGCCTGCCAGCAGGCGAGCGCCGCGAGCGCCGCGGTCTCCGCCCGCAGGAGTCGCGGGCCGAGGCTGATCGGGACCAGAGGCTCGCGGCCACGAAGATCGTCGAGCTCCTCGGCGGTGAAACCGCCCTCGGGCCCGATCAGGAGATCACCCGCGCCGCGCTGCTGGAACGTCTCGAGCACGGGCTCGCCGGCCCCCGTCTCGTCGCCAAAGTAGAGCAGACGATCGGCCGGCCAGCTCTCGAGGCGCTCGTCGAGCGAGGTCGGCGGCTCGAACTCCGGCACCGTCAGGCGACCGCTCTGCTCGGCGGCTTCGATCGCGATGCTCAGCACCCGTGCCCGATTGATCCGATCGACCACCGAGCGCTGGGTGAACACGGGCTCGAAGCGGGCGACGCCGAGCTCGGTCGCCTTCTCGATCAGGAACTCCTGGCGAATCCGCTTGAGCGGCGCGAACAGCAGCGCCGGACCGGGCTCCGGTCGCTGCGACCGCAACCGCTCGACGATCGCAAGACGGCAGCGGCGCCGCTCGATCGGCTCGACCACCGCGAGCCATTCACCGTCCTGTCCATTGAACAGCACGACATTGTCGCCCGCCTGGCGCCGCATCACCGTCAGCAGGTAGTGGCACTGCGCCGGGCTCGGCTCCAGCAGGCTTCCCTCCCCAAGGGGCACGTCGACGAACAGACGCAGATGAGCAGATCGAAGCGGGGACGATGAATTTCCAACCATAAGGGGCTCGCTTGTCCTGGGGTCGGGCGAACGCTAGAAGGATGGCCATGGCGAAGCAAGCTTTTGACGCTGCGCCCGTCGTCGCGGACCGGCAACTCGGCTGGATCGAGCGGCTGCCCGAGCAGCTGCGCCCCTACGCCGTCCTGGCGCGCTGGGACCGACCGATCGGGACCTGGCTCCTGCTCTGGCCCTGCTGGTGGGCGAGCGCGCTCGCCCCCGGCTGGCCCGACTGGCGCCCGTTCGCCCTGTTCGCCATCGGCGCCGTGGCGATGCGCGGCGCCGGCTGCGTGGTCAACGATCTGGTCGACCGCGATCTGGACGCGAAGGTTGAGCGCACCCGGCATCGACCGCTCGCCAGCGGCCAGCTGAGCGTCCCGCAGGCTCTCGCCTTCCTTCTGCTTCAGCTGCTGGTCGGCCTCCTGATTCTGTTGACCTTCAATCGTTTCACGATCGCTCTCGGGCTGGCCTCGGTGCCGCTCATTCTGACCTATCCGCTGATGAAGCGGATCACCTGGTGGCCGCAGGCCTTTCTCGGGATCACGTTCAATTGGGGCGCCCTGGTCGGCTGGAGCGCGGCGACCGGGGCGCTGGCGCCCCCTGCCCTCCTCCTCTACGCCGCGGGCTTCTTCTGGACCCTCGGCTACGACACGATCTAC
The DNA here is from genome assembly GCA_046727895.1 of Pseudomonadota bacterium. Lineage (GTDB taxonomy): Bacteria > Pseudomonadota > Alphaproteobacteria > Geminicoccales > Geminicoccaceae > DATAOG01. The sequence continues at coordinate 4,328 of JBKPDM010000052.1, forward strand.
GCCCATCAGGACAAGGTCGACGACGCGCTGGTCGGAATCAAGTCGAGCGCGCGCCGCCTCGGCGCCGCGACCCCCGCCTGGCTCTGGGCTTTCTATGGCGTGACGCTCGGGCTGCTGGCCCTGGCCGGCTGGCAGGCCGCCATGGGACCGGCCTTCTACCTGCTGCTCGGCCCCGTCGCCGCGCACTTCGTCTGGCAGATCCGCACCCTCGATCTCGACGACCCGAGCTCCTGCCTGAGGCGCTTTCGCAGCAACCGCGACCTCGGCCTGCTGGTATTCCTGGCGATCATGGCCGGCAAGGCCGGCCTTTGATGGCCAGCCTGCTCGCCTGGGAGGGGCTGCGGGATCTCGCGAGCCTGGCCTCACCCGCCGAACTTCAGCAGGGCCTCAAGGACGTGGCCGACCTGGTGCTCGACCGCACGCTGCGGCTCGCCGTCACCGGGCTGCGCAACAGCGGTAAGACGGTGTTCATCACCACGCTCGTCCATCACCTGCTCGACGGGCGCGAGCTGCCGTTCCTGGCCAGCGCGCACGAGGAGCGCCTGCTTGGGGCACGCCTGCTGGCGCGCCGCTCGGGCGACCTGCCGCCCTTCCCGTTCGCCGCCGCCCGGGCGGCGCTGGCCGAGCCGACACCGCACTGGCCGGAGCCGACCGCGGCGCTCAGCGCGCTGCGCCTCGAGATCCGCTTCGCGGTCAAGGGCCTGCTCCGCCGTCGCCTGGGCGAGCACCGCTCGCTGATCGTCGAGATCATCGACTATCCGGGCGAGTGGCTGCTCGATCTGCCGTTGCTCGAGCAGAGCTACGCCGAGTGGTCGGCGGCGGTGCTCCGGGCGGCCGAGGCGGCGCCGCGCGCCGAGCTCGCCCACGATTTCCGCGACCTGATCGCCACACTCGATCCGACGCGGCCGCCAGCCGCCGAGCAGGTGAGCCGCGCGGTCGCGCTGTATAAGGACTATCTGCGCCGGGCCCAGCGGGATGCTGGCCTGAGCCTGCTGCAGCCCGGCCACTTCACCATGCCGGGCGATCTCGCCGGCAGCGAGCTGCTCGAGTTCTGCCCGCTGCCGCCGGGCGATGCGCCCGCGGCCAGCCTCGCTTCCCTCATGACGGCGCGCTACCGGCGCTACCTGAATCAGGTGGTCAAGCCCTTCTACCGCGAGTATTTCAGCCGTTTCGACCGGCAGATCGTGCTGGTCGACCTGCTCGGCACGCTCAATCGCGGCCCCGTCTGCTTTGCCGACATGCAGGCGGCGCTCGAGGTCGTGCTCAAGAGCTTCCGCTACGGCCAGAGCGGGCTGCTCGCCCGGCTGTTCCGACCCCGGATCGAGCGCCTGCTGTTCGCTGCCACCAAGGCCGACCACGTCGCCCACAATCAGCACCACAATCTGCGGGTCCTGCTCGAGCGGATGGTCGGCGAGGCCGCGGGCCACGCCCGCTTCGAAGGCCTCAAGCCCGCCTACGTGGCGCTCGCCGCGCTCAAGTCGACCGACGTGGTCAACACCGAGCATCACGGTCAGGTGCTGTCCTGCGTCCGCGGCACGCTCAAAGGCGAGCAGCGGGAGACCGTGCTGTTCCCGGGCGAGATTCCGCCCGATCTGCCCGACGAACGCGACTGGCAGGAGGGCCGCTTCCGCTTTCGCGACTTCGCGCCGCGCCGCCTCCTCCTGCATGGCGCCGAGCGGCCGCAGCACATCCGCCTCGACCAGGCGCTGGAAGCCCTGATCGGCGATCGGCTGCGATGAGCGTGCGCGAACCCCTCGCCCCCTTCGAGCTCGATCCGCACGCGATCGCACCGGATCGGATCCAGCTCGTCGAGCCCGATGCGTCGGAGATCGGGCCGACGGTCGCCGAACCGCCGAAGCCGCCGGCGCGGCCATGGCGCCGGCTGTTCTTCGGCGCGGGCGGCCTGCTCGTGCTCGGCCTCGTGATCCTCCAGGCATATCAGCTGCTCGCGTCCCTGTTCTCAACTTCGGTCCTGCTCGGCGGGGCGTTTGCGCTCCTGCTCGCGCTGGTCGCGGCCGGCGCCATCGGCATGGTCGGGCGGGAGATCGTGGCGCTCGCCCGGCTCGCCCGCGCCGAGCACCTGCGCGCCGAAGGGCAGCGCCTGCTCGGCTCCGAGGTGCACGGCAACGCCGACGATCTGACCGCCGCGATCGCCAAGGTGTATGGTCGGCGGCCCGAAATTAAGGCCGACATCGCGCGGTTCGAGCGAAGCGCGAGCGACGCCCTGAACGACAGCGAGCGGCTTCGCCTGTTCGCGCGCACGGTGCTCGCACCCCTCGATCGGCAGGCCTACCGGCTGGTCAGCAACGCCGCGCGCGACATCGGCGCGCTCACCGCACTCTCGCCGCTGGCTCTGCTCGACAGCCTGATCGTGCTCACCCGGACGCTGGCCATGCTGCGCGCGATCGCCCGCCTGTACGGGGTCCGGCCCGGCTATTTCTCGACCATCGCGCTCCTGCGGCGGGCGTTCTTCAACGTCCTGGCCGCCGACGTCACCGACCTGGTCAGCGACGTCGCGGCCGAGGTGCTGGGCGCCTCGCTGCTTAGTGTCCTCTCGGCGCGGGCCGGTCGCGGCGTGGTCAACGGGCTGCTCGCCGCCAAGCTCGGGGTGTCGGCGATGCAGCTCTCGCGACCCCTGCCCTTCGCCCGGGACGAGATGCCATCGCTGCGCCAGCTGCGCGCCGAGCTGATCACCCAGATCGGCGCGAAGGAGCCGCCCTCCCGGGTCCAGCGCTGAACACGCCCAGGCGGGCTCGGATATGGTCGCGACGAGCGGCGGCCCTGTCGAGGCGCCGCCGCCCGCGCGACCGATGGCGGTTAGCTTTTGGTGACGTTGCGATAAAAGACAATCTGGTAGGTCGGGCCTGAGACGAAGCCCTTGACGTTGGCCCGTCGCGCCACCTGCTCGGTATTCTGGAACATGATGATGAACGGGCTGTCCGCCTGCACCTTGCGCTGCAGGTCGAGGTACATCGCTTCCCGCTTGGCCGCGTCCAGCTCACGCACCGCGGCGTCGGCCTCCTTGGTCAGCTCGGGGATCTCCCAGCTGTTGCGCCAGGCGAGCGGCTTCGACTGCGCGTCGTCGGAGTTGTCCGGATTGCGGGCGAAGGTGTCGGCGTTGGAGTGCGGGTCCATGTAGTCGGGCGACCAGTAGAGCAGGACGATCTGGTGGTTGCGCGCCCGATACTTGGTGATCACCTGCTTCTGCTCGCCGGGGACGATCTTCACTTTGATGCCGGCCTCGCCCATGGTCGCCTGGATGGCCTGCGCCATCTCGGCCCAGGGCGAGGTGCTCGCGGCGTCCATCTCGACCTCGAAGCCGTCCGGATAGCCGGCCTCGGCCAGGAGCTGCTTCGCCTTGGCAACGTCCAGATGGTAGGGCGTGTCGGTCAACGAGGCGAAGAAGCCGGACGGCCAGAACGCCTGATGCACCTTGAACTGGCCGCGCAGGAACGAATCGGCCATGCCCTGGTAGTCGACCAGCCAGCGCATCGCTTCGCGCACCTTGGGATTGGCCAGGCGCTGATCCTTCTGATTGAGACCGAGGTAGTGAACATCGGCCTTCGGGTAGGCCTCGACCAGGATGGCGGGGTTGCCGGCGATCGCCTGGATCTGATCCGCGCTCAGATTGCGCGCGATGTCGATGTCGCCCTTCTCGAGCAGCAGGCGCTGGGCCGAGGGCTCGGGGATGTGGCGCACGATCACCCGCTTCATCGCCGGCGCGCCGAAGCGGTAGTCGGGATTGGCCTCCATGGTGACCGACTCGCTCGCCTTCCAGCTCTTGAGCTGGAATGGGCCGGACCCGGCCGAGTGGGTCTTCAGCCATTCGTGGCCGAGATCGCCGTTCGTCTCGTGCTGCAGCACCAGCTCCTTGTCGACCACCGAGCCGACCCCGGCCGAGAGCGTGTTGAGCACGAAGCTCGGCGCGAGATCCTCGGTGATCTTGAGCTCGACGGTCTGCTGGTCGAGCGCCTTGACCAGGTTCTCGACGTTGTCCGCAGACCAGCCGAGCTGGGTGAAGATGAAGGCCGGCGTCAGGTTGAGCTTGATCACCCGCTGCAGCGAAAACGCGACGTCCTCGGCGCGCACCGGATTGCCCGAGTGAAACTTGAGGCCGGGCCGGATCTTCAACGTGATGGTCCGCCCGTCGTCGCTCACCGTGTTGCTCTCGGCGACGCCGCCGACCAGCTTCGCGGTGTCCTCGGCCTCGTAGGCCATGATCGGGTCATAGAACTGGTTGTTCATCTCGCCGCCCGAAAACTCGAATACCTCGGCCGGATCGAGGGTGATGATGTCGTCGATGTTCTTGGCGATCACCAGGGTGTCCTGGGGCGTGGCGGCCGTGGCCGGAAGTCCGCCGGCGGCCACGAGCAGACCGGCGAAGGCGCCGATGCTCGCGGACAGCCGCTGCGTAGTGGTTGTCATGCTAGCCTCCCTGCGCTCGGATCGGTCGATCCGAGTCGCGGCCATGATAGCCGACGCCGGCCGGCGGACAATGGCCCGCACGTCCGTCGTACGTGGTGGCCGGAGAAGGTCCACCATCGCCAGGTGGGTTCGGCTGCAAGAGGCCCGGATCGCGCCGACCGCCGGCTCGCCTGGCTGGCCTGAACATCATTTGGCGGTCGCTTGACGGCGGGCGGAATAAACCGGGACGCTATCCTGTTTGCCTCGTTGACTGTGCAGGTGCAGAGCCAGACCGATCGACTCAAGCACTCGTGAGAGTTTCGGATGCTCAGCAAGCTCACCGGTGCCAGCACCGTAGTGATCTTGGTCTTAGCTTAGCACTTGGACAGTCCGGCGCGGCCGAGGTTTAGGTAGTCGATCAGGCGCTCGTCGAATTGCCACCCTCGCAGCGTCGCTGGTTCAGGTTGCCGGCACTCGAAGGCGGGTGCCGTGCCGGGGCAGTCCGGCAGTGCAGAGGACACACTGACGGTCTGCTTGCGGTCACGCAAGTCTGGGCATCACCTGAACCGATCGGCCGGCGCATCGCCCCATCGAAAGGGTGCGCCGGCCATTTTTTTGAGCAACCGATGGCAGGGGACCATCGCCACAAACCGGGACCAGCCCTGGCGGCGCAGCCGCGGGTGGTCTCACGATAGGAGGTCATCCTCATATGTCTGACACGCGCAGATTCGCCTCGGGACTGGGGGCGTTGACGCTCAGCGCCGCCCTGCTTCTGCTGGTTGCAGCCTGCGGCCAGAGCGATCAGCCAAAAGAGACTTCTGCCACGCCCCCGGCGGCCACGGATCAGCCCGCGGCCACGACGGGCGCCGCGCCCGAGCCGGCGGCGGGACAGGAGCAGAAGACGACCCAGTAGTCGAGGCGCGACCCGCTTCGAAACGCTCTGCGAACGGGGCTATGCGGCGAGCATGGCCCCGTTCTTCGTTATCAGGCCGTAAGAGTTGCCGCCGCTTCGCGGGTCACCGGTACTTCCAGCTTGTCCAGCATCTCTTTCGGCACGACCTGCCAGAAAGAAGCGACCTCGCGGTCGAAATTGGCGACGACGCGCTCGGCGAAGCGGCTTTGCGTGTGCCGGACGTGGAGTGCCAGAAGGGCACGCAGTTCGTCCTCGTAGTGGCCGACCTCGAGCCGCTGATAGATCACCATGTCCTGGTTGACCCGGCCGGCGAAGCGGTTGTCCGGGTCGTAGACGTAGGCCATGCCGCCGCTCATGCCGGCGGCGAAATTGTCGCCGACCGGTCCCAGGATCACGACGACCCCCCCAGTCATGTACTCGCAACCGTTGTCACCGCAGCCTTCGACCACGGTCAGCGCGCCGGAGTTGCGCACCGCAAAGCGCTCGCCGGCTCGCCCGGCGGCGAACAGCATGCCCGCCGTAGCGCCATAGAGGCAGGTGTTGCCGATGATCACATTCTCGCTTGCGATCATGAGGCTCGAGACCAGCGGTCGGACGACGATCGTCCCGCCCGAGAGGCCCTTGCCGACATAGTCGTTGGCGTCGCCGAAGACCTCGAGCTTCAGACCCTGGACGGCAAAGGCGCCGAGCGACTGTCCGGCAGAGCCGCGCAGCCGCGCCGTGATCTGCCCGGGCGGCAGCTGGTCCATGCCATAGCGCCGGGTGATGTGCGCCGAGAGGCGCGTCCCGACCGCGCGGTGGACGTTGCGGATATTGTAGGCGAGCTGCATCTTCTCGCCTTCCAGGAGCGCGGCCTGGGCGTCCTTGATCATCTGCGCGTCGAGCGAGTCCGGCACCTCGTTGCGGCCGCTGATCGCACAGTGGCGCGGATGACCGCCGGTGTCGACCTGGGCGAGGATCGGATTGAGGTCGAGATCGTCGAGGTCGGGGCTGCCGCGCGAGACCTGGTGCAACAGATCGCTCCGCCCGATCGCGTCCTCGAGCGAGCGCAGGCCGAGCGAGGCCAGGATCTCGCGCACCTCCTCGGCGATGAAGCTGAACAGGTTGACGACCTTGTCTGGCGTCCCCTCGAACTTCTCGCGCAGATCCGGCCGCTGGGTGCAGACCCCGACCGGGCAGGTGTTGGAGTGGCACTGGCGGACCAGAATGCAGCCCATGGCGACCAGCGCCGCGGTGCCGACGCCGAACTCCTCGGCACCCAGCATGGCCGCGATCACGACGTCGCGCCCGGTCTTGATGCCACCGTCGGTGCGCAGCACGACGCGGTGGCGCAACCGGTTCAGGGTCAGCACCTGGTTGACCTCGGACAGACCCATCTCCCAGGGCGTGCCGGCGTATTTGATCGAGCTCTGCGGGCTGGCGCCGGTGCCGCCGACGTGCCCGGAGACCAGGATGACGTCGGCCTTGGCCTTGGCCACGCCCGCCGCAATCGTGCCGATGCCGGCCTCGGAGACCAGTTTGACGCAGACCTTGGCATCCGGATTGATCTGCTTCAGATCATAGATCAGCTGGGCCAGATCCTCGATCGAGTAGATGTCGTGGTGCGGGGGCGGCGAGATCAGACTGACCCCGGGCGTGGAATGCCTTAGCCGAGCAATATCGACCGTAACTTTAAATCCGGGCAGCTGTCCGCCCTCGCCCGGCTTGGCGCCCTGAGCGATCTTGATTTCGAGCTCACGGCAGGCATTGAGATATTCCGCGGTGACCCCGAAGCGGCCCGAGGCGACCTGCTTGATCGGCGAGTTGGCGTTGTCGCCGTTCGGGCGCGGCGTGTAGCGCTCCTTGCTCTCGCCGCCCTCGCCGCTGTCGGACTTGGCGCCGATCCGGTTCATCGCGATGGTCAGCGTCTCGTGCGCCTCCGGGCTGAGCGCGCCGAGCGACATGCCGGGCGTGACGAAGCGCTTGCGGATCTCGGTGATCGACTCGACCTCGTCGATCGGAATCGGCGTCTGCCGGCGTTCGAAGTCGAGCAGATCGCGGATGGCGATCGGCTCCGCCTTGTACAATATTTCTGCGTATTTCTTGTACGCCGCGTAGGAATCGCCGGCTACCGCATACTGCAGCTGATGGATCGCCGGGCCCTCCAGGGCGTGCCGCTCGCCGCCCCGGCGGTAGCGGTAGAGGCCGCCGATCGCGAGCGGTGGTTCGTCCTCATCGAACGCCCGCTCGTGCAGCGCCAGGATCTTGTTCTGGATGCCCGCGAGACCGATGCCGGAGATCCGCGTGATCAGCCCGGGGAAGTATTCGGCACACAGCGAGCGCGAAAGGCCGACCGCCTCGAAATTGTAGCCGCCGCGGTAGCTGCTGAGGATCGAGATGCCCATCTTGGACATGATCTTGAGCAGGCCCTGATCGACTGCCTCCTTGTAGCGTTGCAGGCACTCCGGCAGGGTCAGCCCCGGGAACAGCCCGCGCGCATGCCGATCGGCGATCGCCGCCTCGGCGAGGTAGGGGTTGACCGCGGTCGCGCCGACGCCGATCAGCACGGCGACGTAGTGCACATCCAGGCACTCGCCCGAGCGCACCGTGATCGAGCTGAAGCTGCGCAGGCCTTCGCGCACCAGATGAGAGTGCACGGCACCCGCGGCGAGGATCATCGGGATCGGCGCGCGCGTCGCCGACACCGCATCGTCGCTCAGCACGATCTGCTCGTAGCCCTCGCGGACCGCGTCCTCGGCCTCGGCCCGGATCCGGGCGAGGGCGTCGCGCAGCGACCGTGGCCCGGCCGGAACCTCGAAGGTGCAGTCGAGGCGCGCCACCTTGTCGCCGAAGTGCGCCATGAACGCCTCGAACTCGGCGCTGAGCAGCAGCGGGCTCTCGAGCTGCAGAATGCGGGTCTGACTCGGCGCCTCGTCGTAGACGTTGCCGAGGTTGCCGTAGCGCGTCTTGAGGCTCATCACCCGATATTCGCGCAGCGAGTCGATCGGCGGGTTGGTCACCTGGCTGAACTGCTGGCGAAAGAAGTGATGCAGGCCCCGATGGTGGGACGAGAGGACCGCGGCGGGCGTGTCGTCGCCCATCGAGCCGACCGGCTCTCTGGCGTCGAGGACCATCGGCGCGAGCAGCAGCTCGAGGTCCTCGATCGAGATCCCGAACTGGTGCTGACGGCGGCGCAGCTCCGCCCGCTCCATCTGGCAGGGCGCGAAGGCCCGCCTGGTCGCCAGATCATCGAGATGGGTGATGTTCTTAACCCACCGGCCGTAGGGCTTCTCGCCCGCCAGGAGGTGCTTGAGCTCGTCGTCGCGATAGAACGTGCCCGCCTTGAGATCGACGCCGACCATCTCGCCGGGGCCGACCCGGCCCTTCTCGACGATCCGCGCCTCGGCGAGCGGTACCATGCCGGTCTCCGAGCCGACCACCAGCAGGCCGTCCTCGGTCCGCGTGTAGCGCATCGGGCGTAGCCCGTTGCGATCCATGCCGCCGATCACCCAGTGGCCATCGGAGGCGACCACCGCCGCCGGCCCGTCCCAGGGCTCCATGACGCAGTTGCAGTAGCTGAACAGATCCTTGTGCGCCTGGGAAATCGCCATCTTCTTGGCCCAGGCGGGCGGAATCAGCAGTGTCTTGGTCAGCGGCAACGAACGGCCCGCCCGGACCAGGGCTTCGACCACGGCATCGAGCGCCGCGCTGTCCGAGCTGCCGGCCTGAACGATCGGCTTCACGTCCTCGTTGAACTCGCCGAAGGCCGGCGCGACCATGCGGGTCTCGTGGCTCTTCATCCAGTTGAGATTGCCGCGCAGGGTATTGACCTCGCCGTTGTGGGCGAGCATGCGGAACGGCTGCGCGAGCGGCCAGGACGGCCAGGTATTGGTCGAGTAGCGCTGATGGAAGACGGCGAAGCTCGAGACGAAGCGCTGGTCCTGCAGATCGGGGTAGAACACCGAGAGCTGCTCGGCCAGGAACAACCCCTTGTAGATTACCGCCCGACATGACAGCGAGCAGATGTAGAAGCCATTGATGTGCTCGGCGAGCACCTGGTTCTCGATCCGCCGCCGGATCAGGAACAGCTCGCGCTCGAAGTCGCCGTCATCCACCCCCTTGGGATTGCCGACGATGATCTGCTCGATCTCGGGCCGGGTCGCGATCGCCTTTTCGCCGATCACCGAGGTGTCGACCGGCACCTGGCGCCAGCCGAGGATGCTGTAGCCAAAGCCCAGGATCTCGGTCTCGACGATCGTCCGGCAGCGCTCCTGCCCGCCGAAATCGGTCCGCGGCAGGAACACCATACCGACGGCGATGCGGCCATCGGGATCTTTGGCGCCGAGGATCTGCTCTCTCAGAAAGTCCTGCGGGATTTCGAGATAAATGCCTGCGCCGTCACCGGTTTTGCCGTCGGCGTCGACCGCACCCCGGTGCCAGACGGCGCGGAGCGCATCGATCGCCGCCTCGACCACCTCGCGCCGCGGCCGGCCGTCGATCGCGGCGACGAAGCCGACCCCGCAGGCATCGTGCTCCTGGCTGGGATCGTAGAGGCCGTGCCGGCTCAGATGGGCGGCGTTCGCCCGGTACTCGTCGACGAAGCGTTGCCCGGCGGAAGTCCTCGCGCCAACCATGGCCGCCTCCTTCAGGACGCCATTGCGAGATGGGGGGCTTTCGCCCGCAGATAGGCGTGGATCGCCTCGGCAGCGTCGCGCCCGTCGCGCACCCCCCAGACCACGAGCGAGGCGCCGCGCACGATGTCGCCGCCGGCGAACACGCCCGCCATCGGCGTCATCATGGTCTGCCAGTCGACCCGCACGGTCCCCCAGCGTGTCACCTGCAGGGCGCGCTGATCGAACAGGCGCGGCAGATCCTCGGGGTCGAAGCCGAGCGCCTTGATCACCAGCTCGGCCTCGATCACGAAGCTCGAGCCGGCCACCGGCTCGGGCTTCTGGCGCCCGGTGGCATCCGGCGCGCCAAGGCGCATGCGTACCGCCCGCACGCCGCTCACCTGGCCATTGCCGAGGAAGGCTTCGGGCGCGGCCTGCCAGATGAACTCGACCCCTTCTTCCTCGGCGTGCTTCACCTCGCGCATCGAGCCCGGCATGTTGACCCGATCGCGTCGATAGAGGCACTGTACCGAGATGGCCCCCTGGCGCACGGCCGTGCGCACGCAGTCCATCGCCGTATCGCCGCCGCCGATCACGACCACCCGCTTGCCGGCGGCGTCGAGCGCGCCCGAGTCGAAGGCCGGCACGGAATCGCCCAGACCCTTGCGGTTGCTCGCCGTAAGGTAGTCGAGCGCCGCGACGATGTTGCCGAGTCCGACGCCCGGGACCGCGATGTCCCTGCCCTCATAGACGCCCGTGCCGATGAAGAGCGCGTCGTGGCGCGCGCGCAGCTCCTCGAACGCAAGGTCGCGCCCGATCTCGCAATCGAGTTGGAAACGGATGCCCCCGTCGATCAGCACCTCGGCGCGGCGCCGGACGACCTCCTTCTCCAGCTTGAAATTGGGGATGCCGTAGACCAGCAGGCCGCCGACCCGGTCGTAGCGGTCGTAGACGTGCAGCTCGTAGCCCTTTTTGCGCAACTGCTCGGCGACCGCGAGCCCGGCCGGTCCGGCGCCGATCACGCCGATCGATTCGCCGCGCTCGCGCCGGGGTCTGGGCGGCTTGACCCAGCCCATGTCGAACGCGACCTCGGTGATGTGCTTCTCGACCGCACCGATGGTGACCGCCTCGAACCCCTTCTCGATGACGCAGTTGCCCTCGCACAGACGGTCCTGCGGGCAAATCCGGCCGCAGATTTCCGGCATGTTGTTGGTCGCTGCGGCGAGCTCGTAGGCCTCCTCGAGACGATCCTCCGCCGTCATCCGGAGCCAGTCGGGGATGTTGTTGTGCAGCGGGCAATGCACCTGGCAGAAGGGGATGCCGCACTGTTCGCAGCGGGCCGCCTGTTCAGCGGCGCGCGTCGGCTCGAACCGCCCATAGATCTCCCGAAAGTCACGGCGCCGCTCGGCGGCCGCCCGCTTGTCGGGCATCGCCTGGGGCACGGTCAGGAACTGCATCATCTTGGCGGTCACGAGCCGGAAAGCCCCTCTGCCGCGGCCGGATCATGCGTCCGGCCCCCGTGTGGTCGCCTGCCCGGAGAGATCGGCGGGAAGCTATCTATACCAACAGGCAAGGCGGTCAGTCCAGCGTCTTCGCAACGATTAGTTCACATTCTTGACCTATTTTTCGTAGAGCAGAGCACTTCAAGGCTGTTACGGGCGGGAGATTGCCTCTGTGGTTCACAATTTTGTCACATGATAGGACTATTTTTCCCACCCGCCTTCGATCTCGACCAGGCATTGGCGCGGTCGAGCGATTGTGCTAGCAGCCGGGACCGGCGGCACGCGCCACCGGCCGATCCATACCAGCCCAAGCTAGGAACACGCGATGAACCTGGAGCTCCCGCTCGGAGCGCTGCTGCTCGGGATCGTCGAGGGCCTCACCGAGTTCCTGCCGGTCTCCTCGACCGGCCATCTAATCCTCGTGGGCGACCTGATCGGTTTCCGGGGCCCGCCCGGAAAGGTGTTCGAGGTGGTCATCCAGCTCGGCGCGATCGGCGCCGTCTGCTGGGTCTACTTCGACCGCTTCCTGCGCGCCGCCACGGGCGTGTTCACGCAGCCGGAGCAGTTCCGCTTCGTCCGTAACATCCTGCTCGCCTTCCT
>JBKPDM010000053.1:0-5459 GCA_046727895.1 Pseudomonadota bacterium
ATTCGGCCGAGATCGGGGCCAGAGTCTCGAGGATGGCGGGCACGTTTTCGACCGGCACGAGCTCGAACCGGCAACCGTCGCGGCGCAGGTGCCGAAACGTGTAGCGCAGGCCCTTGTGCTTGAGGCCATCGATCGAGAACCCCTCCAAGGGTACCAGTCCCTCCTCGCCGAGCTTCTGGAAGGTGAGACCGAGTTCCAGAAACTGCGGCAGGCTGCTGGCCGTGACGTTGTAGAACGCGGGCCAGGTGCCGTTGCGATCGCACAGCTCGCGGAACTGCCAGAGAATCTCGAGCCGCTCCTCAGCCGGCCCGAGCGGCTCGCCCATGGCGATCCAGCTGCCGCCGCGCATGCCGAACATGATGAAGCTGCGGCCGCTCTCGCTGAACAGAAAGTGCTTGTCGCCGAGCAGCGCGAGATTGGCGATCACCGGCGCGCTCGGCGTCGCGGCGATGACCGCGCGGGCCCGCGCGACATCGCCAGGCTGAAGCACGGGTCGCCGGCTGGCGCGCAGCAGCTGGCTTGCGCCGACCAGCAAAAACAAGGTGATCGCCCCGGCCGTCGCCCTCAGAAAGCGGGGCGCATCCTCTTCGACCACGAAGCGCCACCACATATCGTTGCTGTACTCGACGTGGCGATGGGTGAAGAAGCCGAGCCAGAGCACGCCAAGGAGGACGGCCGCGACCGCGAGCAGCCAGGCGGACGAGAACCTCTCGGAGAGCAGCGCCGCCTTCCGGTAGAAAGCGGGCCGACAGGGCGTGAGGGCAACCAAGGTCAGCGCCAGGATCACCGCCTGCTCGACATGGAGCCCTCGCAGCAGGCTCAAGATGATGCTGGCCGCCAGAATCACCAGCGTGGCCAGGTATGCGCCGTCCAGCCGTTGACGTAGTCCCCACGCGACGAGCAGGAGCAGGAGCCCGGCGATGCTGCCGAGGAAGTGCGAGATCTCGATCACGCCGAGCGGCACCACGTCAGTGAGCGCTTCCATGCGTGCGGTGATGTTCGGCGCCGCGCTCGAAGCGAGCAGCATGATGCCGGCGGTGAAGACCATGAGAGCGAACAGATTCGGGGCCAGCACGAGCGCCCAGTCGCCGACGCGGCGGGCGACCTCGCCGGTCGCCAGGAGCTGGTGGGCGGCGAGCAGCAGGACGGCGAGGATCAGCGGCAGAATGTAGTAGATCAGACGGTAGGCGATCAGCGCCGCGGCGACTGCCGCCGAGGAGCCGCCGCCCGGCACCGCGAGCAGGACCGCCGCCTCGAAGACGCCGAAGCCGCCCGGCACGTTGCTGATCAGTCCGCCAAGATTGGCAAGCCCGAACACGCCGACGAAGGACAGAAAGCCGAGCGGCAGTCCGGGGGGCAGCAGGCAGTAGAGGACCGCCGCGGCGAGGCCCCAGTCGAGCAGCGACAAGACGACCTGGGCGGCCGCCACGGCGGGTTTCGGCAGGTTCGATCGCCAGCCCGCCACCGAGATCGGCGCCCGCCGGCTCGCGCACAACACGAAGTAGCCGGCGACCGCGAGCACGAGCGCCAGGCCGATCGCCACCACGAGCGGCGCGGGAAGGTGCACCATGCCGGCGACCTCGGCCGGCTCACCGAGGCAGGCGAGCGCGAGGATGCTGCCCAGGCCGAGAAACGTCGTGACGGTATTGAAGGCGAGGACGACGCCGATTTCCAGCGAAGAGAGGCCCCAGACGCTGTACAGGCGGTAGCGGACCGCGCCGCCGGAGAGCCAGCTCAGGCCCAGATTGTGGCTGAAAGCGTAGCCGGTGAAGGATGCGAGCGCCGTGCGCCGGTATGGCAGGCGCTTGCCCAGGTAGCGCAGGGCCAGAGGGTCGAACAGAGTGAGCGTGGCGTAGCCGAGCGCCGCGGCGAGCAGGGCCAGAACGATCGCATGCGCCGGGATCGCGGTCAGACGGGCCAGCAGATCGGCCGGTCGAAACGAGGCGAGTTGCCGGTGAATCGCCCAGATGGCAAGGGCGAAGAGAACCAGACTGATCAGGTGAGGCAGCCAGCGGCCAAGGCGCTGGTAGAGAGGCTGCTCGAAGGCGTCTCGGCTTTCCTCCACGGCCGCGACTTCGATCGGAGGCATCGTTGCCGCCTGCCGTTCCGCTCGCGCCACCGCATCGTGCACGAAAGCGGCTCCCTGGCTAGCGCTGACTGCGCCGCGTGGCGCCGGTCATGATCTTTTCGGCGAGCGCGGCATAGTCGCCATCGAAGTGATGGCCACCGCCGGTCTCGATCCGCTCGGCCCGGTCGAACTCGGGCGCGGTGCAGGCGGTATCCCGCTCCTCCTTACCGTAGAAGCATTGCAAAGTGCCCGGGTCCAGCTTCAACACCTCGGGCAGCACCGGCCGTGCATCCGCGCCGCCCCCGCCTCCCAGCCAGTTGGTCAGGTGGAACTCGAACTGGGTCGTCTTTTCGAGCCCGAGCATGGAGATCTGCCGGATCATGGCCCGATCCTCGGCGGGCAGGCGGTTGACGGCGAACGGCAGGATGCCCGCTCCGAACGAATAGCCGAGCAGGATCACCTGCTCACGGCCCCACTTGGCGCGATAGTGCTGCAGGATCGCGGCGAGATCGTCGGCGATCTGTTGCGGCGTCTTCTCCGTCCAGAAATAACGGAGGCTGTCGACGCCGATCGTGGCGATGCCATGCGCGGCGAGGATGCCACCGATCTGCTTGTCGAGATCGCGCCAGCCGCCGTCGCCGGAATAGAACACGGCCATCAGATCGCCCGGTCCGTCGGCGGGCAGCTCGACCAGCGGCAGGCCCTCGACCGACGCCGCGCTCTGCTGCGCGTTGGCCAGCGGCTCGGCGATCAGCAAAGCAAGGCGCGCCGCCAGATCGGCGCCCTCGGGTGCCTCGACGACGCGCGCCTGGCCGATATCTGCGGCGAACTTCTCGGCAGCTGTCTTCTGGCCCGCTGGTGCAGCAATGCGCCACCAGCCGGGCAGGTCGGACTTCGGGCCGTAGTCGAAGCCGGCGCCTGCCGGCGTCAGCGGCGCGCCCGGACAAAGTGGCAGCCGTGAGTCGAGCCGGGTCGACAGACCGTCGCTCGCCGCCCCGGCGATGGTCGCAGCCGGCGCCTGGGCGAGCGCCGCGTAGGCCAGTGCCGAGCCCATGCCGGTCCCGGCCAGGATCGGGGACCGGTAATGCTCCAGACCGAGCTCACGCTGCAGGCGCTTGCTGGTGTCCTCGATCGCGGAGATAAGATAGTGGCAGTCGTGATCGTTGCTCTGGCGCAGCCTGGCGAGATAGCCGGGCAGATCGACCTCCAGGACCGCGGCGCCGAGCTCGCTCAGCTGCCCCGCGGCCCTGTCGAGATCGCTGTTCCAGCCGGTTCGATCCGAGAACAGGAAGACCAGCCCCCCGACCTCGCCCTTGGGCAGGACGACCGGCAAGCTACCGAGGCGCCCGGCGTCGATCTGTCGCTCGGCCGGTGCGCCTGCGACTGCCGCGCTGAGCAGCAGAGTCAACCCCGAAGCGACGACCGGGCGAAGCATGGCACGATTCTGTCGACTGCGGTTGGACCGTGACGAGTTTAGCAACCCTCTCCGCCCGTGCCCAAGGGCGTCCCTCGGCCCTCGCGGTGCGCCCAAATTCCCTCAGCTCGCGTGCGGCTCCAGCTGCTCGTCAGCAGACCGATCGCGCGCCTCCGGAAGTACGCCATCTCGAACCTGGTTTGTGGTAGATATGGACGATGGCCAAGTGCAGGCAACCGATGTCCGATCCGTTATTCACAGCTTTCCGCGCCGCAGGCATCAGCGGGCTCGACGCGTTCGTCGACGCCGAGGCCGCGATGGCGCGCGTCGCCAAGATCTACGACAAGGGCGCTCTGATCCTGCGCGCTGCCTTCGCCCGCTTCACCGAGGGCGAGGCGCTCGAAGGCCCGGTCGACGCCTTCTATCCGTACCTCGGCATCCACGTCGGGCGTGAATCGCTGAGCCTCGACGCTCGGCTGTCGTTCGGCGCCTTGCACGACCCAGGCTTCTACGGGACGACGCTGACCCGCCCCGACCTGTTCGGAGAGTACTATCAGCACCAGATCGGGCTCCTGCTGGCGCATCATGGCGCGCCCGTGGTGGTCGGCATCAGCGATCGGCGCATGCCGCTGCCATTCGTGATCGAGGAGAGCACGGCGGACATTCGCCACGACCGCGTGAGGGCGCTGGAGAGCGCCTTCCCGCTGCCCGACATGAGCCTGATCGACGACGCGATCGCCAATGGCACCTTCCGGCCGCAGCCGGGCGAGCCAAAGCCGCTCGCGCTGTTCACCGCCGAGCGGGTCGATTACTCGCTCGAACGTCTGCACCACTACACCGCGACCGCGCCCGAGCACGTCCAGCGCTTCATCCTCTTGACCAACTACCAGCGCTACGTCGATCATTTCATTGACTATGCCGAGCGCGCGATCGCCGAGAGCGACGCTTACCTGAGCTTCGTCGAGCCGGGCAATCTGATCACGCCCAACCGTCGGCTGAGCGACCAGCCGGCAGAGGGGCGCCGGCCGCGCCATCTGCCGCAGATGCCGGCCTACCATCTCACCCGCCCGGGCCGGACCGGCGTCACCATGATCAACATCGGCATCGGGCCGTCGAACGCGCGCACGATCACCGACCATCTCGCGGTGCTGCGGCCGCATTGCTGGCTGATGCTCGGCCACTGCGCCGGCCTACGCCGCAGCCAGCGCCTCGGCGACTACGTCCTCGCCCACGCCTATGCCCGCGAGGATCACGTGCTCGACCAGGACCTGCCCCTTAACGTCGCCGTGCCGCCGATCGCCGAGGTCCAGGTTGCGCTGCAGCAGGCGGTTCTCAACGTCACCGGCCTGACCGGCGCCGACGTCAAGACCCGGATGCGCACCGGCACGGTCGCGACCACCAACAATCGCAATTGGGAGCTGCGCTACGACGAGCTGTTCGAGCGCTTGAACCAGCAGCGCGCGATCGCGGTCGACATGGAGAGTGCCACGGTCGCGGCCAACGGCTTTCGCTTCCGGGTGCCCTACGGCACTCTGCTCTGCGTCTCCGACAAGCCCCTGCACGGCGAGCTCAAGCTGCGCGGCATGGCCAACACCTTCTATCGCGAGCGGATCAACCAGCACCTCGAGATCGGCCTCGAGGCGATCCGCATCCTGCGCGATGAGATCGGGCCGGACGCCCTCCACTCGCGCAAGCTCCGCAGCTTCGACGAACCCGCGTTCCGGTGAGGCCGGCTGCGAATCCACACACGACCTACCTCGGCCGGCGCAGCCGTTCCAATTGTTCTCTGACCGTGCGCCGCGCTTCGTACAGCCGGCTGCCCGCCGCAACAATGGCGGCGGACAGGTGGCTCGCACGCGCCTGCAATTCGATCATGGGAACCTCCGCTGCTTTGCCGCTGACGAGGCCTCTCTTGAATTGGCGCACGCCAGGGCTCGCCATCGCTCCCAGGTCATACCAGCGACACCGCCCCTCCTC